>VGPE01000192.1 GCA_016875645.1 Chloroflexota bacterium | reverse complement strand
CTCGCCATGATCGCCGGTCTCGACCGGCTCGACTGCGGCCGCATCTACATGGGCGACCAGGACATCACCGACGTGCCGCCCAACGAGCGGCGGATGGCGATGGTGTTCCAGAACTACGCGCTCTACCCCCACATGCGCGCGTACGACAACATCGCCTTCGGCCTCAAGCTCCAGCACCGTCCCAAGGCGGAGATCGAGTCGCGCGTCAAGGCCGTCGCCGAGACGCTCGACATCGCCCACCTCCTGCGGCGCAAGCCGGGCCAGCTCTCGGGCGGCCAGCAGCAGCGCGTGGCCCTCGGCCGGGCGCTCGTCAAGGAGCCGATCGTCTTCCTCCTCGACGAGCCGTTCAGCAACCTGGACGCCGGGCTGCGGAGCCGGATGCGGACCGAGGTCAAGCACCTCCACCTGCGCCTGGGCACGACGAGCGTGTTCGTCACCCACGACCAGGAAGAGGCGATGTCGCTCTCGGACCACATCGCGGTCATGCGCGACGGCAAGATCGTCCAGTTCGGCCCCACGCGCGAGATCTACCGCACCCCGCGCGACCTCTACGTGGCAACCTTCGTCGGCAAGCCCAAGATGAGCCTCGTCGACGGGCGCGTGGAGCGTGGCGACGGAACGGCGCGCTTCCGCGCCGACGGCCTCCAGATCGAACTCGGCGCGCCGGCCGCGATCGGCATGCGCGATGGCGAGTTCGGGGTGGTGGCGATGGGCGTTCGCGCCGAGGACGTGAAGGTCCATCTCAACGGTGGCGCGGCCGATCCGGGCTGCACGTTCAACGCCAGCGTCCAACTGCTGGAGCCGATCGGCTCCGACACCTTCGTCGAGCTGGCCGCCGGCGAATCCACGATCGTTGCCCGCGTCCCGCCCGACGCCGGGCTCCAGATCGGCCAGAACGTCCGGGCCGAATTGCTGCCCGGCCGGATCCACCTCTTCGAACGCGAGCATGGGGAGCGAATCGTCGCATGAGTGATTCATTGGTCGCGCGACTCAGCCCGACGGACTACGAGCAGGTCGCCCAGCTCGTCCTGCCGGCCCCGATCTACGGCTGGATCGCCTCGGGTGCGGACGACGGGCAGTCCCTGACGGACAACGTCGCGGCGTTCCGGCGCTGGCGCCTCAACGCCAAGGTCCTGGTCGACGTCCGCAACGTCGACATCTCCACCACCGTCTGCGGGACGAAGGTGGACTTCCCGGTGCTGGTCGCCCCGATGGGGATCCAGAAGGCCGCCCATCCCGAAGGCGAGATGGGAACCGCCGCCGGCGTCACCGCCACCGGCAGCCTGTTCGTGGAGGCGATCAACGCCACCACCAGCATGGAAGACCTCGCCGCCAAGTACCCGGGCATGGCGTGGTGGATCCAGCTGTACAACTGGGACGACCGCAAGGCCCTCGAGGGGATCATCAAGCGCGCAGAGGCCGCCGGCTGCTCGGGCATCGTCCCGCTGGTGAACACTACCGCCGACGTCAGCCACACGCCGGCGCGCGTCGGCTACCGGCTGCCGGCCGGTGTCAAGTTCGCCCACTTCGAGTCCTCGCCCGGCCTCGATTTCGGCCTGACCGAGGAATACATCGAGTGGATGGCGAAGCTCACCTCGCTGCCGATCATCCCCAAAGGCATCGTCCGCGGTGACGACGCGCTGCGGGCCGTCAACGCCGGGGCGCGCGGGATCATGATCTCGAACCACGGCGGGCGCCAGCTCTCCCACGAGGTGTCCACGCTGGACGCGCTTCCGGGCGTGGTCGCGGCGGTCGGCAAGAAGGTCGATGTCATCGTGGACGGCGGCGTCCGCCACCCCTCCGACGTGCTGATCGCCCTCGCGCTCGGCGCGAAGGCCGTCACGGTCGGCCGACCCGTCGCCTACGGCCTGGCGGTCGGCGGTGGGGAGGGCGTCACGCGCGTCCTCGACTGGTTCAAGACCGGCGTCCGCGACGAGGCGATGCTGTGCGGCATCACCAACATCAACGACCTGCCGCCGGACCTCGTCGTCCGGATGTAGCGACGGGGGACGGTCCCGGGGAGCCCCCGGGACCCCGGTTCCGCCGCCGGCACGCGCCCTCCGCGTCGCGAACGCGCTGATCGCAGACGCGTGGCCGCGCGCGCGGCGCCTTCGGCGGGCGCGCCCGGAACCCGTCCGTCTCGCAGGCGATGCCCCCTTGGGCATCGCTCGCTCCTGCACTCGGCCGTGTGCTCCTGGTGGTCGTCCTGAGCACACGACGCCCGCATACGCCTCCGTTTTGGCGCGCCTGAGGGGCCGCGTCGCGTCCTCCCACGCTCGTGTCGGGCATCAACTCGGTCGCGAACACGCGGGGTCCCACCCCTACGCCCGCGCCTGCGCTGGTTGCGACCATGACGAGCACACGCGTGGACTCAAGGGTGCGACGCGACGATTCGGATGGCGCCGATGCGGCGGAACCCCGGGATCCCGGTTCCGCCGCCGGTGCGCGGGCGGGCCCAGCGCGCCCGGCTCCTGTGGGCCATCACCCGAAACGTCCGGAATACCCGTGGGAGCGGCGTTATGGACCCTTGGAGGCCCCGGATCCCGCTTTTCGGGCCGATTCCGCCCGCGGTACCGGCCGCACCGGTGGGGCGGGCAGAATCCGATCGGAACGCCGCCCGGGGTGGTATTCCGGAACGTCCGCCGCCGATCCCGCGCGTCAGGCCCCGATGACCAGGCGGCCGCCCTGGTAGACGGCCACCACTCGCTCCAGCGTGTCCAGGTCGCGGCTCGGGTCGCCCTCCACGATGAGCAGGTCGGCGCGGCGGCCGGGCGCGATCGTGCCCGCGTCCGCCTCGACGCCGAGCGCCAGGGCCGGGCGTGACGTGGCCGCCGCGATCGCCTGGAGCGGGGTCATGCCGGCCTGCGCCAGGAGTTGGACGCCGAACGCCGCCTGCCCGAACGGGACGTCGAACGGGCCGGCGTCGGTCCCGAACAGGATGCGTTCCTCCATGCCCGCGTCGAGGAAGGCTCGGACGTCGTCGAGCCGGCGGGCGAGGTCGGGTCCGGCGAACGCCTGGAGCGTCGGGCTGAGCCACGTGTCGGAAGCCGTCAGCCGCCGCACCAGCGCCGGATCCCGCCGCGCCGAGCCGTCGGACGTCAGGAACTCCACGTGCTCGATGCAGTCTACGTCCGCGTCGAGCGCGCGCTCCACCGCGCCGGCGGCGCGGCAGTGCGCCGTAGTCCTCCGCCCATGGTCCCGCGCCCGGCCGATGATCGTCGCCAGCGCTGCGACGGAGTAGGAGGCTGCCCCGGGGTCCGTGCCGGCGGTGCCGCCGCCGCTCGCCATCAGCTTGATGTGGTCGGCGCCCTCGGCGACCAGGCGATCCACGGCCTCGCGGCACTCGCCCTCCGTGTCGGCCTCCGCGCCGCACCACCAGAAGTGTCCGCCTCGCTGCGTGACAGGCCGTCCCGAGGCAAGCACACGCGGGCCAGGCGCGCCGGCCGCGATCAGGTCTCGGATCGCGAACCCCAGGCGGTTCCGGGCGCCGTTGTCGCGGACGGTCGTGACGCCGGCCGCCAGGTGGAGGGCCGCGTTGCGCAGGCCGTGCTCGACCATCCGGGCATCGGTGTCCAGCGCCATCTGCTCGTAGGTGCGGCCATCGCCCGGCAGCGAGAGGTGGACGTGGGCGTCGACCAGGCCCGGCAGCAGCGTGGCGCCCGGGTACCTGCGGGCGCCCGAATCTGCGCGCGCCGGCTCCAGCGCGGCGATCCGGCCATCGCGGACGACGACCTCGATCCCTTCACGGGCCGGCGCGCCCGTGCCGTCGACCAGCCGGTCGGCGGCGATCCGAAACTCGTTCACGCCCGGACGGCCACTTCGCGCCGCAGCGCCTCGCGGACCACGTCCAGCACGATCAACCCCTCGCCCTCGCGCACGAACATCGGGTTGAGCTGGATCTCATCGGGGCTGGTGCCGGCGCGGATGGCGACCGGCTGCTCGCCCGCCTTGAGCGCGGCGACGAACGCATCGCGCTGTACCACCGTCCAGCCGGGCACCTTGACGATGCACTGGGGCACGTTGTCGTGCAGCCCGGGGAAACCGCGCCGCACCGCGACTCCCGGCATCGCCGCTCCCTCCAGTCCCGCGACCCAGCGCGCCGCCATCCGCTCCCACCGCTCGACCAGGGCCGCCTCGTCCTGCGCGAGCGTCCACTCGACGGCCGCCAGGATCCCCAGCAGCTCCTCCTTGCCCACCTTCATCGGCCGCCCCAACGAGTGGCGCGGGTTGGCGTTGGCGAGGCACGCCTCCACGAGATCGGGTCTGCCGAGCACGAGGCCCGTGGTCTGCGGTCCGCGGATGCCCTTGCCGCCGCTGAAGATCGCGAGGTCCGCCCCGGCTTCGCGAGTGTAGCGCCACAGGTTCGCGACGGGCGGGACCTGGCCGGCGGCGTCAACCACGACCGGCACCCCCGCGGCCCGCGCCACGGCGACCACTCGATCCACGGCGAGAGTGTGCGCCTCGTACTGCGGACCTGCGAAAAAGAGGACGCACGCCGTCGATGGTCCGATCGCCGCACGCAGCTCGGCCTCCGAGGCCGCCCGGTCGGTCGCGCCCACCTCGACCAGGCGGACGCCCGTCATCCGCGCCGAGTAGTCGTAGCCGTTGCGATGCGATGCCTGGATCATGACGTCGCGCGTGCCGCCGATCGGGAACGCGTCGATCGCGGCGGGGTCCGTGCCGGCGACACACGCGGCGATCGCGATGGCCACGCCGGCCGCCGCGCCGCTCGCGACGAAGCACGCCTCGTTCCGGGTCAACTCGGCGATCCGGGCGCCGACCCGCCGCTGGAGCAGGTCGAGATCGAGGAACGTGTCGCTCACGCCGGTCATGGCCGCGGCGACGCCGGGCGCCAGCCGCGACCCGCCCAGCATCGTGTAGGCGCCGGCCGCGTTGATGACCGGCCGAATGCCCAGTTCGTCGAGGTGACCCACGTCTATATTGTCGTGGTCCCGAGCAGTGGCGGATGGCGCACATCGCCGCGCGGTCGGACGAGGAGGGAACGCCACCGATGCGGGTCACGCGCGTCCGGACGATCCTCGTCACGCCGCCATGGACCGGTGACCCGTTCTTCGGCTTCACCCCGGGCGAGAAGTTCCGGCGGACCGCGGCCCTGATCGAAGTGACCGCCGACGACGGCACCACCGGCCTCGGCGAGACGATCATGGGCTACTTCAACGCCGAGGTCGTGCCGCCGCTGGTCGAGTACTACGCCCGCCTGCTAACGGACCCGAAGCTCCGCCTCGATCCCACGCAACCCGAGCGCTGCTTCGACGAGCTGTACCAGCGGAGCTTGTGGTGGGGCCGGAACGGGCTCGCGCTGAGCGTCCTGTCGGGCATCGAGATGGCGCTCTGGGACCTCGCGGGCAAGGTCGCCGGCAAGCCGGTCCACGCCCTGCTTGGTGGCGCTGTCCACCAGCGGCTCCCGCTGTACGCCAGCGGCGGCACCGGCGCGTACCCGGTCGCGCAGACCGTCGCCCAGGCGGAGCGCTACCTGTCGCTCGGCTTCCGCGGCCTCAAGATCGGGACGGGGATGATGGGCACGCCCGGCGGCACCACGACCCATGTCTCGCCGCCGCCGTACGGGACGTGGTACGCGGGCGGCACCGCGGCACGGATCCGCGACGAACGGGAGAAGTTCGGGGCGCTGCGGCGGGCGCTCGGGCCCGAC
>VGPE01000191.1 GCA_016875645.1 Chloroflexota bacterium | reverse complement strand
CCGATCGCGCCCTCTCGCTCGCCCAGGTAGCACGCGACCAGGACCTGGTCGTCGGGGAGGGTGAGCGCGAACGGCAGCCCGAACGTCCAACCCTGCATCGCGACCAGCGCCTCGCCGCCATCGCCCTCGATCCCGACGGGTGGCGGGGCGGCCGGCGGCAACTGGTAGAGCACGGCCTCGGTCGCCGCCGGGAAGGGGCGGTCCACCGCGGCCGCCACCCGGGCCCGGATCGAGTGCGTCCCGAAGCGATCCACCCAGACCAGGACCACCCGGCCATCGGAGAGGATCGCGGGATGGGCCGGCTGGTCTGCGAAGCCCAGGTCCTCCGGCTGACTCCACGACAGCCCCTCGTCCGCCGAGAGCCGCCGGCGGATGCTCAGGTACGACACCGTCTCCGAGTCATACGTCCACCCGAACGACACCAGGCGCCGGTCCGGCGGTGCGGCCACAGCCACCCGCAGGTCCCAGTTCCGGATGCGCCCATCGGGGTCCTGGATCACCGTCCGCGGCGCCGACCACGTCCGGCCCTCGTCGTCGGAGTACAGGAACACCACGCGCTGGAACCAGCGATCGGTCGACCAGTAGTCCTTGTTGGATTCGATCGAGAGGAGCAGCCGGCCCGAGGGGAGCCGACGGATCGGCGACGTGAGCGACGGCGGGCCGACATCCGGCGGCACCGGCACCTCGCGCCAGGCGGTCCAGGTCCGCCCGTCGTCGGCCGAGTCCGCCAGCAGGATCCGCATCGGCAGGCAGCCTTCGGTCTCGGGGTTGAAGATCGGCGCGTCCGGCCCGAAGGTCTCGCGGTCCACCCAGAGGTTGGCGGCGAGCAGGCGAGTCCGGCCGTCGGCCTCCGTCCCCAGCGGCGTGACCGCGAGGGCGTAGATCGTTCCGCGGCGCCCTTCGAAGGACGTCGCGAACGGCGTCTCGGGCGCGCTCCACGTGCGCCCGCCGTCAACCGAGCGCCTGATCTCGGCCGTGCCGTCGACCGTATCGGAGGCCGCCCCGATCCGGTAGACGGCCAAAACGGAGCCGTCCGCGAGGTTCGCCAGGTGCACCTGCTTGGCGACCGCCCGCCGCGTCCCCGGCTCGGGCGCCGTGAGGACCCCGGACGCGACGACCCTCACCGGCGCGCCGCGATGGCCGCCTGCCGCACCTCGACCATCGTCGGCTGCTCCAGGCCCGGGTAGACGACACCGGCCTTGATGACCGTCTCCGGGCGCCGGTAGGCCAGCACGTCATCCAGCGGGTTCTCGGCGAGCACCACCAGGTCCGCATGCCAGCCCGGCTCCAGGTAGCCGACCTCCTCGAGCCGGAACAGCCGCGCGGTGTTGATCGTGGCGGACTCGACCGCCTTCACGGCCGGCAGCCCGAGGCCCACGTACCACGAGATCTCCTCGGCCATCTGGCCCACCTCGACCAGCGGCGCGCCGCCGTCGTTGCCGGCCGTGATCGTGACGCCCATCCGGAACGCGTGCCGGAGCGTCTCGATCAGCGCGTCGCCCAGTGGCACGCACTTGTCCACCACGAACTTCGGGATGCCGGCCTCGGGCGGCGCCTCGATGATCGCACGGTCCGAGAGGATCGTCGGCGTCAGGGAGGTCCCGCGCTCCAGCATCAGCGCGAGCGTTTCGGGCGTCGCACCGTGCCCGTGCTCGATCGAGTCCACGCCCGCGAGGACGGCGTTGCGCACACCTTCGTCCGATTCGGCGTGCGCGCCCACCGGGAAGCCCGCCTTGTGCGCCTCCTCGCAGGCAGCCGCCATCTCGTCGACCGTGAACTGCGGCGCGCCGGCCCGCTGGCCCGGCGTCATCATCCCCCCGGTCGACATCAGCTTGATGGCGAACGCGCCCTTCTTGATCTGCGTGCGGACAGCCGCGCGCACGCCGTCCGGCCCGTCGGCCTCCATGCCCATCCAGTTGCCGTGGCCGCCGGTCATGCAGATGTTCTGGCCGGCCGTGATCATCCGCGGGCCCGGGATCTCGCCGGCGTCGACGAGATGCCGGAGGGCGATGTCCACGCCCCACGGCGCGCCGACGTCGCGGATGGACGTGACACCCATCCGCAGGATGCGCTCCAGCCGCCGCGCCGATCGAACGGCGTTCGAGGCCGGCGTCTCCGACTGCAGGATCGCCACCGGGTCCGGCAACGTGCCGTCGAAACAGATGTGGGCATGGGCGTTCATCAGGCCGGGCGCGACCGTCCGGCCGTCGAGGTCGAGGACGACCGACCCCTCGCCCCGCGGCGGGGCCGCCATCGGGCGCGAGGAGATCTCCACGATCCGTCCGTCGTCGATGCGGACGTCCGCCTGTTCCGCGCGCACGCCGCGCCCGTCGACGACGCGCACCCCGCGAAGGATCAGGGCCGCGCCGCCGCTGGGGCCTCCACTCGCCGCGCTCATGACGCCGGGCTCGTCAGGACGCGCCGCGTGTTGTCGTCGATCCAGTCCCAGTCGAGTTCCACGCCCAGGCCGGGGCCCATCGGCACGTGCTTGTACCCCTGCGGGTCCACCGCCAGCGGCGAGCCCTTGAGGCCCTTCGCGTAGACGGGATGGAACGTCTCGCACCAGCGGCCGTTCGTCATCGAGGCGGAGATGTGCAGGTTGGCCGCCTCCAGCAGCGGTTGGCCGATGCCGTGGACTTCGAGGTCGAAGCCCAGCAGGTCGGCCATGCCGATCGCCTTGCGCATGCCGGTGATGCCCTGCTTCATGTGGACGTCGCCGCGGGCGATGTCGAAGCAGCCGAGGCGCATCTGCTCGGCCAGCTCGTGGACCCGCAGCGTCTCGCCGGCCAGGATCGGCACGTCCAGGTCGTGAGTGAGCCGCTGGAGCTGAAAGATGTTGCGGTCCGGGATGGGCTCCTCAAACCAGTAGTAGCCCAGGCGGCCGAGCTCGCGCCCCGCCTCCAGCGCCTGCGTGAAGGAGTACATGCCGGCGGCGTCCTGCATCAGGGGGAAGTCCGGTCCCACCGCCTCGCGCGCGGCACGGAAGCGCGGAATGTCCACCTCGAGTCCGTCCCAGAACTGGATCTTGAAGCCATGGAAGCCGGCCTGCTTGACCCGCGTCGCCTCGTTGTAGACCGTTTCCGGTGTCGGCCGGACCGATGACGCCGTCCGGTACGCCGGCACCTTGTCACGCGCCATGCCCAGCAGCCTCGCGATGGGTTGCCCGGCCACCTTGCCGACGATGTCCCAGAGCGCGACGTCGATCGCGCCGTGGACGCCGTCCGACAGGTTGTACGCATGGCGGTTGACCCGCCGCAGCTTGTCCCACAGGTGCTCGATCCGGGTGGGGTCCTCGCCGCGGAGCTCCGGCCAGTAGACCGAGTGCAGGACGTCGGCCATCTTGTCGCCGTCGGGCACGTTGGTGTTCTGCATCGTGCAGCCCACGACGCCTTCGTCGGTGTGGAACGCGTCGAGCGAGTACGAGTACCAGGTGGAGTAGAGGCCGTCGGGCGGGCCTTCGGGCAGCCATGCCTCGGCGACGTCGTAGCCGATGATCCGCGACTCGATCCGGGTGATGCGCATCTCGATCAGACCTCCACTCGGGCCCAGCGCGCGCTGCGTGCCGTGCCGCTGCCACCGTAGAACGTCACGAAGACCTCTCCCTCGGGCAGGAAGACGCCGCGCGGATGACCGAACTGCCATGCGGCCATCGCGTTCCAGTAGTCGGCATGGGCAGCGCCCTGCGCCGCGGGCTCCGTGCCGGCCGCGCTGGCATACGCCTCGACCTCGCCGTCGACCTCCCAGGTCCGCCCGAAGTCGGCCGAGCGCACGACGCGGATCCCGGGCGGGTTGCGCCGGTGCGTGTACGTCGCCACCAGCCCGCTCCCGCCCGGGCCGCCGATCGAGATGGGCTGGCAGTGCTGGCCGTCGAGAGGCGTCGGCTGCGGCACCGTCCAGCGGCGCCCGTCCGGCGTGCCCCACGCGATGTGGATCGGCAGGTCGCGGCCGGCCAGGCGGTCGAAGGTCCAGAACATCGCGACCAGGTCGCCGGTCTCGGGGTGGACGGCCAGGCGCTGGTCCCAGAACCACGTCTCGTTGCGCGGGTCCGCGGCGACCACGACGTCCTCGGTCCAGGTCGCGCCACCGTCGTGCGAGAGGCGGAGCATCGCCCGCGGCGCGCCGAGCGCCGGGTCGTCGTAGGCCTTCCAGTGCTCGAACGGCTGGGCCATCGTGGTGGCGTCGCCGGGCAGCGCGAAGACCGGTCCGGTGGTGGACGACGCCGGGTGCGGCAGGTCGATCGGGTGCTCGGAATCCCACGTGCGCCCACCGTCGCGCGACAGGCGGTGGACGTTCTCCATGGGCCGCAGCCCCTGGGTGGTCGGGTTGACCCAGGGCGCGTCCGGGTCGGAGCGGTCCGCCCACATGATCGTGGCGGTCAACTCACCCGGGACGAGCTCCGAGAGCAGGAACGAGCGCGTGTCGCCCTGCCGCCCGTCGCGAACGCGGTCGGCAAGGCCGAGGTACCGCAGCTCCCACGTCGCGCCGCGGTCGAGCGAGGCGAAGAGGGCGGCGTGACCGTCCGACGACTCGCGCTTCGTGCCCAGTCGGCATGCCGCGAGGAGCGTCCCGTCCGAGGCCAGGAGCGCGGACGTGCCCGACGCCGAACACTGGTTGGCGGGCGCGGCAGTGGCATCGAAGACGGTGCCGGAGGCAACGAGGCGCATGCGAAGCCAGTGTAGGTAGGCGACGATGGCGCTGGGGCGCGCCCCCGCCCCCGGCCCCGCGTCGCCACGAGCCTTCCGGCCGCGACGACCGCCCGATCGCAGACACGCACCGCGCCGGCCGCGGCCTCCGGCCGGGCGCTACTCCACCGGCTGGCGCAGCAGCGTTCGCAGCTTCTCGGGTGCTGCGCGCTGGGGGTTGCCCAGGTAGATCTCGTGGTGGCGGCCGCGCGGCCGCAGGCCGGCCGCGGCGATGGCGGCGAACATCCGCTCGATCGTGGGCCGCTCGTCGCCGTACGGCCCGATGTGCAGGACCTGCGCCACGCGCCCCTCCTCGAAACGCTCCACCCGCAAGTTCGGCGCGATGTCCGGCGGCAGCTTGGCGCGGCCGGCCGCCAGCGCGGTGGCGATCTCGTCGTCCGTGGCCGCGCCCGGCAGGGCGATGAGCAGGGTCCAGCGCCAGGCGCCGCGGTCGGGCGCGTAGATCGCGTCCAGGTCCGTCGATCCGTCGGCCATCCAGTACAGGCCCGCGAGCGGACTGACCTTCTCGTCCACTCCGCGCTTCTTGAGGGCGAACCGGAGGTGATAGGCCGTCGTGTACAGGCCGGGCATGCGCGGCGCGAAGGCCGCCTCGCCGACGGCGCCGTCGCCGTCCACCATCACCGCGCGGATCGGGGCGGCATCGAGGAAGCGGACCTCGCCGGGGCGGCCGGCGAACTCGAGGGCGCGGAGGCCGACGGAGGCCATGACGGAAGCGTCGCGCGGACCCACGCGTGGCAGGAAGTGCCACCTGCACTGCCCGGAGCAGTACGGGCGGGACGCCGCATCGCTCAGCCGCCCGGATCGCGCCCCCTTCGCCCGGGCGATATCGGCAGCAGCAGTACGGACGTCCTGAGCGCCCGTCGGAGGGGCGCTGCCGGGCAGCCCCGGCCCACCGGACGCCGCCAGGCGGCCCCAACGACAGTCCGGTACTGGCGGCACCAGTGCGCGGAGCCCGAACGACCGGCTGGCCAGGCTCCGGGGCGCCCGACGACCCGCCCATCGGCGCCACGTACTGGTCTCACCAGTAGCCGGCTGGGGCGGG
>VGPE01000190.1 GCA_016875645.1 Chloroflexota bacterium | reverse complement strand
CGGAGTCGCGCTCCGAGTCATCACGGGTCTGCCGGCCCCGCCGAGGGGCCGGCATCAGAGGCTCACACCCGCGGGTCCAGACGACAACCTCCGCCGGTAACGTGCGTCCGGCGCGCCAAGGCGAACACGGCCGCCCCCGGGTTCATCGGTCGATCCCCTGGCGCAGCGGCCACTCCCGACGTCAGTGAGCGGCCCACTCCTTGGGGTGGTCCCAGCCGGCCGGCGTGAACTTGCGGGACTTGAACCGCCAGCCGTCGCGGGTCTTGACGAACCGATCGGTGTAGATGCCCCATGCCACGCCGCTGACCTGCTTCCCCTCTTCGTGCGGCGCCACGATCACCCCGTAGTACCCCGAGCCCACGGCGCCCTCCGGCGACGGATCGATGACGACGTTGTGCACCATGTGGTTGGGCTTCACCTTCGTCGCCGAGCCGACGTCCCTCGCCAGCTTGGCGAGCCCTTCGTGGCCCCGCACCGTGCCGACGGCGATGTTGGTCTCGAAGACGGCATCCTCCGTGAACAGCCGGGCAAAGGCCCACCCCTCGTCCTTGGCGTTGTCGATGTAGTGGTTGTACCGGCTGTAGAGGTTGCGGATCTCGACGTAGTCGTCCGTCGTCAACGTGCCCGCGGCGGTGCCCGACTGCGACAGCAGCCCCGCGACCACGGCCAGCAGTGCCACGAATCCCACCGCCCCGACAAGCATCCTGCGCATCACATCCCTCACTTTCGTGCTGACGATGTCTTCCGCACCGGCACGCGGCCGGTGGTACCCGAGGGCGATTGTCGCGGGGCGCAGAGACCCAGTCAAGCCCTTGCGGGGCCCCGACTCGGCCACGCATTCGTCTTGTCTCAGACTGAGACAGTGCCGACGATCCGCAGCGGGCTCGAACCGGGGACTACACCACGCCCTCCGGCTTGGCCGGACAGGTCACGACCTCTTCCGCAGCTACTGCCCGCCAGGCGCGCCGTAGCCGGGCGGCAGCCGCTGATTCGGGTACCAGAACCGCGTGTGGCAGCTCTCACACGCGATCTCGATGCGCTCTCCGACGTCGAAGAGCCGGTCGCTGTCGCGTGCGTCGATCGCGCGAAGGGCCTCGTCGGCTGCCCGCCGCAGCGCGTCGGTCATGTTGCTCCACGCGCGCGGGTCCTTGCGAATCAGCACGGCGATCTCATCGGGGTGCAACTCGTCACCGGGGGCCGCCGATCCCTCGCCCGGCTGGGCGACGCGGCGGCCCGGCATCAACAGCAGGTTGGCTCCCTCGATGAGCGCCAGTGCGCCGCGCCGGACGCGCTTCCAGTCCTCGTCCGTCCGGGGCGCCGTGCTCGTGGTCCCGTCCACGCCGTCCGTGAACGACACGGCCTCCCAGACCTCATCGGCGGCGGGATCGATGATCGCGGCCATCACATCCCGCACGCTGGCCGCGGTGACGTAGCGAGGCGCGAACGACTGGGGGACCTGAGCCCGCGAAGCGGTGTGTCCGAGCAGCAAGGCGCAGCCAAGGGCGGCGCCCGTCGACAAGCAGATTGAGGTGCGCATGATGACTCCTGGAACGTATGCCCAGTGGCAGCGTAGCCGCTCCGGGAGGCATCACTGCCTGAAGAGATCCTGAAGGAGCGGCGACGAGGATCGCCGCAGACCCGGTGCGCTCCGCCCGCCTCAGCGGGGCGCCGCCGGAGGCACCTTCCCGCCCTCGGCCAGAATCTTCATGTTGTTGAGGGCCCGCATGAAGAGGGCCCTCCGCGACTCCCGGTCCTTCTCGCGCGCGGCATCGTCGGCGAGCATCGAGTTGTCGAACAGCAGCGTATAGATCAGTTTCGTCTGGCCGGGCGACATCGGACGCGCCTCGAGAGTGCCGTGATACAGGTTGTACGGCCGTCCGGCCCTGACCGGCTGCGTGTACGTGTAGGAGTACTGGGTCTTCGCCACCATGACCTCGGTGCCGACCGAACGCACCGAGCCGACATCATCGGCCGCGCCCGAGAGGATCCGGCACTCCGGCAGGGGAAACCACTCGGTGATGGCGCAGTAGCCGCCGATGCGCTTCCAGACTTCGTCGACGGGCCGGTCGACGGTGATCTCCATCGGGATGACGACGTAGGTCGGGTTCTCCACGGCGCTGCTCGCGAACGTGCCTGCCGTATTCGGAGCCGGAGTTTGTGCGGCCGCTCCGACGATCCCGAAGACCGCGAGCATGAGAGCCGCTATTCGTAGACTGCCACGGAACCGCATGAGCTCCTCCATCTCGATTCGATGTTTGTCCCCGAGTGTGCCCGTTCGCGAGGACGTTCCGAATCGCCGCCGCTCGCATGCGAGGACGCGCCATTATATGCGGGCCGCCCGCGCGGGAGCGGTATTACACTGGGCTGCGCGTGCGACGCCTGCGGGAGGTCGAGCGAGTGCCGATCGCGCGCCCGCGATGCCCGAAGGCGTGACGTGCCATGGAGGTGTCAGATGATTCGAACTCGGGGGCTGCTGGCCGCGGCGGTCGGACTATCGACGTGCGTGCTGATCCGTGCGCCGCACCTCGGCGTGCACGCGCAGGGAGGCGACGCGGCGATCGAGGGTCTCGTCCGGTCCCAGGAAGAGGGCGCCATGGAGGGCGTCGTCGTCTCGGCGCGAAGGGACGGGGCCAACTTCACCGTCTCCGTGGTGAGTGACGCCGGCGGGCGGTACCGGTTTCCAGCCACTCACGTGCAGCCGGGACGGTACGCGGTGTCCGTACGGGCGGTCGGATACGAGCTGGCGGCTCCCGCCTCGGTCGAGGTCGCGGCGGGCACGAAGGCGGCGCTCGACCTGATGCTCCGGAAGACCGGCGATCTGGCTTCTCAACTCTCGTCGCTCGAGTGGGCGATGAGCATGCCGGGCGCGACCGCGCAGAAGGACACGCTCGTCTACCAGGCGGCCAGCTGCGCGTACTGCCATTCGTACGGGCGCATCATGAAGTCGAAGCACACCGCTGAAGCGTTCGTTCCGGTGATCTCGCGCATGCAGGCGTACTATCCGGATGGCACGGCGGCCTCGAACGAGAACCGGGCGCGGGCGGTCATGGGATCCGCGACGAGCATCGCCAACTCCAAGAAGAACCCGAACTGGGGGAGCGTGCCGAAGCTCGAACTCGGGCAGTACCTCGCCACGGTCAACCTGAGCGGCGGCCGGACGACGTGGCCGTACGAACTCAAGACGCTGCCGCGGCCGACGGGCAAGGGCACGCGCGTCATCATCACGCAGTACGACCTGCCCCGGAGGGACACCGTTCCCCACGACATGGAGGTGGACGCCCAGGGCACGCCCTGGTACAGCGACCAGAGCAAGATGTTCATCGGGAAGCTCGATCCGAGGACCGGCGTCTTCACCGAATATCCGCTCACGCCCGCCGTGGAGGGACGGATCGCCGGCGCGAGCGACGTCATCGTCGACACGCAGGGGCACGTGTGGTTTCCGATGACGAACGCGAAATCACCGTCCAACTTCGGCTTTCCCACCAGGTTCGATCCCAGGACCGAGCAGCTGACGGTCTACGAGCTGCCGAACAACGCGAGCGTGCAGTTCATGGCCGCCGCGCGCGACGGCACGGTGTGGGGCAACGCCCCCGGCCGCGGCATCACGTTCAGGATCGATCCGAAGACCGGCCGGATCGACACGTTCCATGCAGAGCCACCCGCCAACGCCCCGCCTGGGCCGCACTCCTACTACCAGGTCCAGGTGAACTCGAAGGGGGACGCGTACCTGACCGACTTCGGCGGTTCGTACATCCTCGGGATCGACGGGCAGACGGGAGCCGCCAGCTACTGGCCGACGCCCACGCGCAACGCCTTCCCCCGCCGGGGGCGGATGGACAGCGAGGATCGGCTCTGGTTCGCCGAGTACTACGGAGACAAGGTCGCCTCCTTCGACACCCGCACGAACCAGTTCCGCGAGTACCCGCTGCCGTACAAGTACACCACGCCGTACACGGTGAGCGCACCGGACCGGATGGGCCGCGTCTACGCGTCGAGCAACATGTCGGAGCGGATCATCCGTGTCGACTCGAAGTCGGGCGAGGTGGTCGAATACCAGATGCCGACGGAGTTCGATTCCAAGAAGATCGCCATCGATCCCTCGACGAAGAACGTCACCGTCTGGATGGCCAACACGCGGACCGCGCGGATCGTGAAGGTCGAGCCGCTGGACTGACGCATTCCGTGCACGTCGCGCACACCGGGCACCGGAGGTCGCCCTTGCAGGAGCACACGCACTCAGAACAGGTGCCCCATCGTGTCGGTCGCTGTCGCCTCACTCATCGTGGGCTTCACCACGGCGTCTGGACAGGAGGGTGTATGGTCGCGAAACCGCTCGTTGGCGTCAGTCTTGGGTCACTCGAGAAAGGAGCCGTACGATGGAACGCGACCCAGCAGTGCCCGCCCGCCGAGAGGTGCTCAAGAGTGTCCTCGGGCTGACGGTGGCCCTGGGCGGCGGCACGCTGCCGTCCACGCCCGCGGCCCAGGGCACCCGGACCGGGATGCCGCCCAGGTTCATGTACGTGGGCTGCTTCTCGACCAAGGACCGGGGCCGTGGCGAAGGGATCAGCCTCTACCGGCGGGCATCCGGGTCGGACCGCTGGAGCCTGGTCGAGGTGCTGAAGGAGGAGGTGAATCCATCCTTCCTGGCCATGGCCCCTGACGGCAGGTCCCTCTACACGGTGCACGGCGGCATCGGGTCGCACGCGAGCGCGTACCGGATCGACGGGGAGACCGGCCGGCTGAGCCGGCTGAACCAGCAGCCGGTCAAGGGCAGCAACCCCGTGCACCTGGCCATCGATGCCAGCCACCGGTTTCTCGTCGTCGCCAACTACGCGACGGGGGGGCTGGCCGTGCTGCCCATCAACCCCGACGGGTCGCTCGCGCCGCTCTCGCACCTCCTCGAGCTGTCGGGCACGCCCGGTCCGCACAAACAGCAGACCGGCGCGAATCCCCACGCCTGCCCCTTCGACCCGACGGGCCGCTACGTCGTCGTACCCGACAAGGGCGTGGACCGCGTCGTCGTGATCCCGCTCGATACCGCCAGCGGCACGCTCCGATCCGCCGACCAGTTCTCGGCGGCCGCGAGAGCCGGTGCCGGTCCGCGCCACGTCGACTTCCATCCGACCAGGCCGTACGCGTACGTCATCAACGAGCTGGATTCGACGATCACGACGTACGCCTTCAGGCCGGATCAGCGCGTGCTCGAACCGCTCCAGATCCTCACGACCCTGCCGGCGCGCTTCACGGGCGACAACACGGGCGCCGAGATCTTCGTGGCTCCCTCAGGACGGTTCCTGTACGGATCGAACCGCGGTCACGACAGCATCGCCATGTTCGCCATCGATGACACCACCGGCGAACTCACGTCCGTCGGATGGGAGCCCACCCAGGGGAGGACGCCCCGCTTCTTCGGCCTCGATCCGGCCGGCGAGCACCTGTACGCCGCGAACCAGGCCGACGACACGATCGTGATCTTCCGGATCGACCAGGCCTCGGGCAGGCTGTCGCCGACCGGTGAGATCCTGCGGACCCCGACGCCGTGTACGATCGTGTTCCGATGAGGCCCCCGGTCGTGATCCCACGAGACCGGCGGCGACCTGCGAGAGCTCGCCGCCTTCGGCCAGCCCTGGAGAACCTGGAGTCGGAGTAGGAATCATGGTTACCCATCACCCCCTCCACAGATCCGGACGAGCGGATTTTCCGCATCCGGCTCTTGCCTCAGGTGATGACGCCAAGCCGCCGCAGCGGGT
>VGPE01000189.1 GCA_016875645.1 Chloroflexota bacterium | reverse complement strand
CCCAGTCATGGAGGCTGGGCGGCATCAGCAGCAGGCTGTCCTGGTCGTACAGGCGGAACGCTTGGTGCGCATACCAGATTCTCCCACCCGCCCGGGTGGCCCCGCTGGCCGATACCGACCACGCTCCTAGAGGGTCGCGAGCGCTCGTCCCAGTGCGCGCCGGAACGCCGGGCTGGCCACTCCGCGCCATGGCGTGCCGACCGTGGCCCGCAGCCGGCTCATCTCGCGCTCGCGCGACATGAGGTAGCGTCCGATCGCTGCGGATTCCTCCTCGGCCAGGCGGGCTGCCCGCTGGACGAGGAAGGCGCGTGACGCGGTGACCGCGACGTCGGCGTCGTTCATGAGGCCGAGGTGGTCCTGGAGCGCCACGACACGCCCGATGAGCAGCGGCGTCTCTGGCCCCAGCGCCTCGCGGACGAACTCGAGGCTGTAGCGCAGCCACTTGCCGTGGAGCCGCAGCTCGTGGAGCGTCGGCACATCCGCCCAGCGCAGGATCGGCTCGAAGGCCCGGACCCGTTCGTAGGCGGCCCAGATCCGTGACCCTGCGGTGTCCCGGACGCGATGCGGCGTCGTCGGATCCACGCGGGCGGCGCCTGCACCCGGGGTGTCGACAAATGACCGCAGGCTCTCGCCGAACGTGCGGTAGTCGTCAGAATCGAGCTCGCGCGTCAACTGGGCCCGCGCGATGTCGCGGCGGCGGCGCCAGTCGGCGGCGAGCGGCTCGAGTGCCTCGCGTTCGACGGACGGCAGCGGCTCGCGGTAGGCCTCAAGGCCCATCAGGAGCACGTCGAGATCCCGGACGGCGCCCAGGCGCGTGGCGACGGTCCGAAGTTGCTCCAGCTGGCGGCGGCGCTCACCAGGTCGGTACGCCTCGCCGTAGACCCGCCACGCCGCCCGCATCCGCCGGGTGGCGACGCGCATCGCGTGGACGTCCTCGGGGTCCTTTCCGGACCGTGCCCCGGCCTCCCGGGCAAGCAGGCGCTGGAAATGGAACCGGATCACCTTGCGCCCGGCTTCGGCCACCGGGTCGTCCGGCGTGATGCCAGGGCTGCGCATCGGTGGTTCGATCGGCGTGGCAGGAACAAGCTCGGGGCTCGTCCCCGCGTCCGGCGCGGTGATCGCGGCGGGGGCGGCCAGCTCATCGTCGGACGCCAGCCCATCGGCGGCCCTCTCGAGGTCCTCATCGGGCACCGGCTCGTCGGCCGAAGCCGGTTCGACCCCGTGCTGCCCAGCGACGTCGTCGGCCTGGCGGTCCGCCGCCGCCTCGCCCGGTTCGCCGAGCTCCGCGTCGTGCCCGACCCCGAGCGCATCCAGCTCGGCGTCCGAAACCGCCAGAATCGGCTCGGGTTCCACGCGGAAGGCGGGTTCGTCCGCCGCCGGGAACGGTTCTGCAGCCGCAGGGATCGGCTCCAGGGTGGCGGGCGACGACCAGCGCGTGTACTCCGCGTCCTCGACGCGGGGCACGCCGGTGCCCGTCTCGGCTGGCGCCAGCCACGGATCCGGGCGGCCCGTTCGCCGCGCGATCGCCTCCACCGCGGCCACCAGCTTGGAGGTGGACCATGGCACCAGGCCGGGCTCTCGCTCCAGCAGCTCGCGCAGCGGCTCAAGGTCGGACTCGGTGCCCGCCACGAGCTCGGCCTCCAGCTCGGCGAACCGCTCGACGACCTCGGCGCGCAGCAGGACGTCCACCTCGTCGAGGCTGAGCTCCACGATCGCCACCCCTGACACGAGCCGGCGGCGGCGCCGGAGCTGGCGGATCGTGAGGCGCTCTTCGAGCGGTGCGTCGCCGCACAGCTCGAGGACCAGCGAGCGGGCGGGAGACGGTGGCCACTCCGCGGGGACGAGGCTGCGCGACGCAGGACCTTCCAGCTCCGCCCGGCGGTGCAGCGCGCCCGTGCCCTTTCCGAGGGATTTGAGGCTCACGATCAGCGTGGAGCGTGTCGTCCGCAGGCGCGCCGCGAACCCGGCCCGCGCGAGCGCCCCGTCGCGTGTGTCGACGTACTGGTCCTCGAATTGGAGCGACGGAGCTGCCCCCGTCGCGCGGAAGGGGCCCAGGGCGTCGGCCGCCAGGAGACGCTCGCCGCGCGCCAGGTCGGACAGGCGGTACTTGAGCTCGACCTCGATCGGTCGCTCGAGGCTCATCGGACGGTCCCCGCGGCGGGCGTCGTGCCGCGAGCAGGGCCCCTATGCACGGGGATCCAGGGACCCGGTGCCCGCTCCCGGGCGATGCGGGGCTGTGGCCAGGGTGATGGCGTTGACGGCGGTCTCCTTGAGAACCTCGAAGGTGTCGACGGTGCCGGCGGACGAGGTGATCGCCTCGGTGCGCCGCCAGGCGGCGTCAGGGCCCAGCTGCCAGGAGCGGCGGTCGTCGGCCAGCATCGTGGCAATGATGTACCGGAGCCGCCCCTGCGCCTCCAGGTTCTCGACGGGCACCACGGCCTCCACCCGCCGGTCGAGGTTGCGCTCCATGAGGTCCGCCGACCCGATATACCACTCCGGTGTGCCGCCGTTCTCGAAATTCCAGATCCGCGAGTGCTCGAGGAACTCGCCGATGATCGAGCGGACCCGGATGTTGTCACTGATCCCCCGCAGGCCGGGGCGCAGGCAGCAGATGCCCCGCACGATCAGGTCGATCGAGACGCCCGCCTGGCTCGCGCGATAGAGCGCCTCGATGCAGCGCGGGTCGACGATCGCGTTGAGCTTGAGGACGATCCGGGCGGGCCGGCCGGCACCCGCGTGCCCGATCTCGCGCTCGACGAGCTCGAGGAACCGGGGGCGGAGCGTATGCGGCGCGACCAGCAGCCGGCGGAAGGAGCGCTGACGCGACAGGCCGGTCAGAACGTTGAAGAGATCGGTCACATCGGCCCCGATCTCCGGGCGTGCCGTCAGCAGCCCGAGGTCGGTGTAGACCCGCGCCGTCCGAGGGTTGTAGTTGCCGGTGCCGATGTGGACGTACCGGCGCAGCCCTGAACCCTCGCGCCGGACGACGAGCGCCGTCTTCGAATGGGTCTTGAGGCCGACCAGCCCGTAGACGACATGGGCGCCTGCCTGCTCCAGCTTGCGGGCCCAGACGATGTTGGCCTCTTCGTCGAAGCGAGCCTTGATCTCGACGAGGACCACCACCTGCTTGCCGCGGTCGGCCGCGCGGATGAGGTTCTGCACGATCGGCGAGTCGCCGCTGGTGCGATACAGCGTCATCTTGATCGTGAGGACCTCGGGATCGTCGGCGGCCTGCGCGACGAACCGCTCGACCGACGCCGCGAAGCTCTCGTAGGGGTGGTGCACCAGGATGTCGCCGCCGCGCACGGCCGCGAACACATCGGCGGGCTCGTCCTCGTCGGGCGGGACGAGCCGGGGCGGGGTCACCGGGTTCCGCGGCGCAGGCTTCAGATCCGGCCGGTCAATCGCGGCAATCTCGTCAAGCGAGCGCAGATCGAGCAGGCCTTCAACCTCGAAACAGTCTTCGGGGTTCATGCCGATCCCGCGCAGCAGGACGTCGCGGGTGCTCCCGGGCATGCTCCGTTCGATCTCGATCCGGACGGCCGCCCCGAATCGCCGCCGGCGCAGCTCCTCCTCGATCGCCAGCAGGAGGTCGTCGGCCTCGTCCTCCTCGATGGCCAGGTCCGCGTTGCGGGTCACCCGGAACAGCTGCGTCTCCAGGATCTCCATGCCGTGGAACAGCAGGTCCAGGTTCGCCGCGATCACCTGCTCGATCGGCACGTAGAGGGACGGCTCCACTTCGACGAAGCGGGGAAGGACCGGCGGCACCTTGACCCGCGCGAAGCGACGCTCGCCGGTGTCCTGGTCGCGCAGGCCCACCGCCAGCGACAGGCTCAGGGTGCTGATGTATGGAAAGGGGTGGCCGGGGTCCACCGCCAGCGGCGTGAGGACCGAGAAGATCTCGTCGAGGAATTGCTCGCGCAGGACGGGGTGGTGTTCGGGCACGTCGCCGTAGTTCACCAGCCGGACGTCCGCCGCGGCGAGCTCGCGCCGCAACCGCTCGAAGATCGCGCTGTGCTCCGCGATCAGCTGTTGGACGCGCTCGCGGATGAGGCCCAGCTGCTCATCGGGCGTGAGGCCGTCGGGTGAGGGTGTCGCACCGGACGCGGCCTGCTGCTTGAGGCCGGCAACCCGCACCTGGAAGAACTCGTCGAGGTTGCTCGCGAAGATCGCGAGGAAGCGCGCGCGCTCCAGCAGGGGGTTGCGCTCGTCGGCCGCCTCGTGCAGGACGCGCGCGTTGAACTCCAGCCAGGACAGCTCGCGGTTGATGTACGGCCGTTCGGCCGGCCCTCGTCGCGACGCGCGCGAAGTCGTACCGGGACGGCCCCCCAGGGGCCGGATCCTGCCACGTGCCGAGACACTGGGACGAACGGCGGCCATCGCCCTCTCGTCAGCCTTGACGATCGTGCCGGAACGGACCGGCGGATCGGGCGGCCGATTGTAGCAACGGGAATTCAGGCGCCCGGATGGCCATGGCCCCCGCCGCCCGACGCCCGGCGTGCGGCGCAATCGGCGCACGGGCAGCGATCGCGCAGGAGACGGAACGTGTAGTAGCCGGTGTGATGGCCGTCGCCCCAGGTAGGCGCAAGGGCGTACTGGCCCACGAGGTGCACGTCAACGAGGCGCGTCTGCTCGCTGCTCAGCTGCGGGGCGGAGTCCAGGTACCCGGGCATGCCCGCCTCGCCGCGACAGTAGGCGCACGGACACAGCCATCGCAGCGTCGTGCTGTCATACGACGTGCGATGGCCATCGCGCCACTCGATGTCGAAGGTCCCGGCGCCGCGGTCGGCGTGGATGTTGGCGGGCTGCTGGGCCGGGGTCCCGGCCGCGAACGAATCGTGCACGCCACCGATTGTAGGAACGCGGGCCGGAATCGCACGGAAGCGGCCCGTTTCGTTACTCCAAGTCGTCGAACGGCAGCCGCCGGATCAGGGCCAGGACCGTGCGCCGCCGGTCCACATCGTCAGGGGCGCCGGCTTCCGGCCCGTCAGCGTCGGGCTCCTCGGCAACGGGCTCGTCGCCACCGGGCTCGGCGCCGGCCGCGGCATTCACCGCCGCCCGCTCCACGAACAGCCAGAGGCCGCTGCGGACACCGGGCAGGTACGGGCTCCGCCGAACGCGGGCCATCACGCCGGCGATCCCCTGCGCGACGACCGCATCGTGGAGCGCGCGACCCTCGGCCACGATCGCGGGGACCGCGACGACTTCTTCCCCTGGCAGCAGCAGGTCGCTGAGCAATTGCCGGCGGCGCTCCAGCGGCACGGCGAGCAGCGAGCGGCCATCGAGATGGAGCACATCGAAGACGAGGAACGCCACCGGCCGGCCGATCGTCAGGCCCGGGCCGGCGAGTCGCGCCGCAAGGGCGGCGTGATCAGCGCGGCCATGCCGGTTCACCACGACGAGTTCACCGTCCAGCACCGCCGAGGCTCCGGCGATGCGGTCGGGCAGGCGTGCCAGCTCGGGCAGGAGTGTCGCCAAGTCGCGGCCGTCGACATCAACGAGGCGAAGCCGCCGGCTGCGATCGGCCCCGGGCACGAGGAACGCAAGCACACGCCGGCCGCCCCAGTTCGGCTCGAAGAGGTGCTCGGGCGAGTCGAACGGGCCCGCCGCCGGCCGCGGGAGCATGGGCCGCAGGTCCAGCGGGAGGCCCGGAAGCTCCGGCGCGAGACGCAGCGAGAGCTGGTCAGCCATCTCGACCGATGGTACGCCGCGAGGCAGCCGCGGCCGCAGCCGTCCGCCGCCGGCCGCAGCCGTCCGCCACCGTCCGCCGCATTCCGCA
>VGPE01000188.1 GCA_016875645.1 Chloroflexota bacterium | reverse complement strand
CTGCGGGCTGCTTCGGGCCCGTCGCTCGCGCTCATCCGGCGCCGCGTCTGGACATCGACCGTGGCGCCGTCGCCCTCGGCGGCCGGGTGCTCCACCAGTGCCACGAGACGGCTGGCCATGAATCGGCCGGTGCGCACCGGTGTCCCACCGCGCGTGACTTCGGTCACCTCGACGACCCCGCGGGCCGTCGTGACTTCGATCCGGCGGCCGGCGCGGGTCGCGACGATCTCGAAGGTCTGGACCCCCTGGCCCGTGTCGACGACGGCTTCGACGCGATCGCCCTTCATGGCGCGACGATAGCACCGGCATCGGGCTTCCGGCGGTCGCCCGGGATGCGCACGTCGCCGCCTTCGTCGACATCCACGCCGAGCAGACGGCGGACCATCAGCAGCACGGCCGCGGTGCCGACGGCCGTCGCAACGCCCATTCCCAGCAGCACGGCAGCCACCCCGAAACGGTCCGCGAGCAGGCCCACGCCCGTCGTACCGATGGGCAGCACGACATTGAACGAGAAGGTGTAGACCGCCACGACGCCCGGCCGGAGCCGCGGCGGCGGCGAGGTCTGGACGATCAACTGCGCGGTGCCGCCGAATTGGAAGGAGAAGAAGACGATCGACGCGACGAGCATGATCGCGACGGGCAGCAGGGTGGTCATCCCGAGCAGGGCGATGGCGAGCCCTGAAGCGAGCAGGGTCGCCACGATCTGGCGGCCGCGCCCGATCCGACGGCCGATGGCATCCATGACCACCGCGGCCAGGATCGCGCCGAGACCGCCCGCGCCCGACAGCAGGCCGAGGGTGGCCGATTCCGCACGCAGGAGGTCGCGCGTGAGGGCCGGCAGCAGCGCCCCGTACGAGTAGATCGTGATCCCCGACACAACCGCAAGCAGCGTCACCGAGCGCGCCGCCGAGTGGCGCATGAGCCAGACCGCGGCCTGCCCGAGGCCGCGCAGGCCGGCGGTCCGCTCCGGCCAGTCCTCGGTCTGGCGGATCGGGGCGGACAGGATGACGAGACCCGAGACGCCCACGGCGACCGCCGCCGGGATGAACGCCTGGGTTGCACCGGCGACCTCCAGCACCGCACCGCCGAGCGGCGCGCCGATCAGGCGGCCGAGCCCGCTGGTGAGGAACGAGAGACCGATGGCGCTGCCGAGGTGGCGCGGCTCGACCACCTGGGCCAGGAGCAGCGTCGCCGGCACGCCGAAGAACCCGTCGAAGAGGCCGAGGACGAACGTCAGGACGATCGCCAACTCGAAGGTCAGCGCATCCAGCGCGGCGAGTGTGGCGACCAGGGCGATGATTAGGCCCATGCCGCTGAGCGAGATCGCCAGGGTTCGCCGCGGACCAAGCCGGTCGGTCACCAGGCCCGACGGCAGCGTGGCGAGCGCCACGGCCACGATGAGCGTGGACTGCAGCACACCGACGGCGCCGGCGAGGCCGGTCTCGGTCAGGATGACCCACTCGAGGGCCGGGGAGTAGACCCACAGCCCGAGTGCCGCCAGCAGCGCCGCCAGGAAGTACCGCCGATACCCCGGCGAGGCGAACGGCTCCAGGTTGAAGCGACCGGTCACCCGCGACTCCGGGAGCGATCAGGCGCGGATCAGGGCGCCACCGGGCGCGCACGTGGGCGCCGGGTTGCTAGTGTAGGTCGGTGCCGCAGCCCGAAGATCTCGACCCGACGCCCGGATCCGATCCGCCGGGCCTGGAGCGCCGCGCGTTCGTCCGCCGGATGACCAACGACGCGGTCGGCGCAGCTGGCCGGGTCTTCGGCCTCTCGAGGGCACTCACCCGAGGCGCCATGGCCGCAGGTCAGGCCGTGCGCGAGAACTTCGAGGCAGTGACGGTCGAAGGAGCCGGCGCGGCGGCCACCGATGAGGCCGAGGCCGAGGCCGCCGATGAGGCCGTGGAAGCGTTGTCCGTGGACGAAGGCAAGCTCACGGCGGCAGCCGACGCGGCGGCAGCCGACGCGGCGGCAGCCGACGCGGCGGCAGCCGTTCCTGCCACCGAACCTCCAACGCCTGCGGCACCGGCGCCCTTCCCGGTCAGCGACGCGCAGGCCGCGATCCTGACGGCAGCCACATCGGCGGTCCTTGCCGTCAACGGTCGTGAGAGCGCGCCGCTTGCCACGCATGTGCGCATCCATTGGGACGGCGAGACCGTCCGCTTCGGGTCGCTCGGCTGGTCCCGTCGAACCACGGCGATCCGGATGGACCCCCGCGTCACGCTCTACGTGGAGGACCCGGAGTCCGACGGATTCCTGGCGATCGAGGGCCGCGCGGAGTTCATTATGGGTGCAGATGCTCGGGACGCCATGGCGCCGCTCCTGAGCTCGACGGGCGATCCCGCGGAGGTGGAGCGCAACTGGGCTGCCCTCATGGCCGTCGACGCGGACCGCGTCGTGGTGGTGGTCCGGCCCTCGAAGGCGCTTCCGGGCCGCCGCTCATAGGCGGCACCTGGGTGCTTCAGGCGTTGATGCGCTCGCCGCCCTTGCGCTCGAAGAGGTGCACGCGGCCCGGGCTCATCTCCGCGCGCACCAGTTGCCCGATCTCGAGGGGCAGGTCCGGGTTTACACGGGCCACGATCGAGGCCGGGCCGGCAGCCAGCTCCACGAACGTGTCCGAGCCGATGGGCTCCAGCAGCTGCACCGAGGCCTCGAAGCTGCCCGGCATGTTCGGCGATTCCGCGCTCACGACCCGCACGTCCTCGGCCCGGATTCCCAGCGCGACGTCGGTCCATTGGCCGTCTCGGAGGCCGAGCGCCGCGGGGTTGCCCAGCCCGATGCGAATGCCGGGCCCGACGAAATCGAGCTGGTCTGCGCGCTGCTCGAGCGTCCCGTCGATGAGGCTCATCTTGGGCTTGCCGACGAACGTGGCGACGTACGTGTTCCGGGGCTTGCCGTAGATCTCGGACTGGGGCCCGAACTGCACCAGCTTGCCTTCACGCATCACGGCGATCAGATCGGAGAGCGTCATGGCCTCCTCCTGGTCGTGGGTGACGAAGATCGACGTGGTCCCAAGGCGCAGATGGAGGTGCTTGACCTCGGTGCGCATCCGGCTGCGGAGGGCGGCGTCCAGGTTGCTGAACGGCTCGTCGAGCAGGAAGACGAGCGGCTCCTTGATCAGCGCCCGGCCAAGGGCCACACGCTGCTGCTGGCCGCCCGACAACTGGGCTGGCTTGCGGTGGAGCAGGTGCCCGATGTCGAGCATCTCGGCGACGGCGGTCACGCGGGAGGTGATCTCCGATGACGGCCGTTTGCGCAGCTTGAGCGAGAAGCCGATGTTGTCGAACACGGTCATGTTCGGGTAGAGCGCGTAGCTCTGGAAGACCATCGCCATCCGCCGCTCGTTGGGCGGCATCTTCGTGATGTCCCGGTCACCCAGCAAGACGGTGCCCGCGTTGGGCCGGTCGAGGCCGGCGACGATGTTGAGCGTGGTGCTCTTGCCGCAGCCGGACGGGCCCAGCAGCGTCACGAACGCCCCCTCGGGAACCTCCAGCGAGAGATCGTCGAGCGCGCGGACCTTGCCGTAGTGGCGGGCGAGGTTCTGCAGGCTGAGCGACGCGACGGCCATGCGAGGGTTCCCTCCAGTGGCGCGGCGACTCACGGACGCCGGCACCGATCTCGCGGCCAATCTACTCGTGGGGCGCGGCCACCTGCAAGCCCGGCGGCGCGCCGGCGCGCCGGCGCCGGACGCGCCCGCCCGGGCGACCTACTCCATCTCGAAGAGCGACATCACCTGGAAGTAGTTGCCGTCCGGGTCGGCGAAGGTCGCGATCCAGCCTCCCGCCATCTCGTCCATCTGGTAGGGGGTCGCCACCACTCGCGCGCCGAGGCCCCTGATCCGTTCGAATTCCGCCTGTACGTCGGCGGCCTCGAAGTTGAGCAGGATGCGCTCGGGGTTCGCGTTGCGACCGCTGACCCGGTCGTGCGGCCCGACGGTGATGTAGCCGCTGCCGGCGGCGAAGCTCGAATAGCCGCCGCCCTCGTACGCCGGCGGCCCGAGGATGGATGCGTAGAACGCACTGAGCTCGGTGGGGCTACCGGACGAGAGCAGGATGGAGTTGAAGTTCAGCACGGGTCGCTCCTGTCGGGTGGCGGGCGGAACGGCCGGGAGGCCGCGTGAATGGGCGCGTCGGGCCTTGACGACGAGGCGCGGACCCCGCCTATTCTGGGCCTTCGTGAAGTCGTCCTCGCCAGCGCACGCAGTCTCGCGGCGCCTCCCCACGCGTCGCCTGGCCCTGATGGCCGCGCTGGCCCTGGCCGTGACGAGCGCCGGGCCAGATGCAGCGCCTTCTGCCGATGCGTCCCACGCGTCGTTCACGCGGCCCCTCGTGATCCCGAGGGTCCTGACGGGCGCGAACATCACGCTGACGGCCGCCGAAGCATCGATCGCGGTCCTGCCCGGCGCGAAGACCAGGATGTGGACCTACAACGGCACCTTCCCCGGTCCGACCATCCGCCGGCCGACCGGGGCGACGACCACCGTCCGCCTGGTGAACCGGCTGCCCGCCGCGGCCGGCTCGCTGACGCTGCACAACCACGGGAACCATTCGGCTTCCGACTTCGACGGACAGCCTGATGCCTTCCTGGCAGAGCCCGGCGGCGCGGCCGTGACCTACACCTACACGGGCAGGGAGTCCGGCGGCAACGAGCGGGGCGCGATGCAGTAGTACCACGACCACCGCATGGACGTCACCGGCCGCAACGTCTGGATGGGCCTCGCCGGCATGTACATCATCGACGACCCATCTGAGCCGCAGACGCTGCCGAAGGGTGAGTTCGACGTGCCCCTGATGCTCACCGACCGCTCGTTCACCTCGGCCAACCAGCTGGCCTACCGCATGAACCTCAACGGCGTCCTGGGCAATCACATCCTGGTCAACGGCATCCCGCAGCTGTACTTCAA
Source organism: Chloroflexota bacterium (assembly GCA_016875645.1). Lineage (GTDB taxonomy): Bacteria > Chloroflexota > Limnocylindria > Limnocylindrales > CSP1-4 > VGPE01. The sequence continues at coordinate 898 of VGPE01000188.1, read as the reverse complement.
CGTGGGCGACCGTCGTTACCGGCTGCGCATCCTCAACGCCTCGAACCTGCGTGCCTACGACATCGCGCTGAGCAACGGCCAGGCGTTCACCCAGATCGGCACCGAGTCGGGGCTCCTGCCCAAGCCCGTCCGGCGCACGCGCGCGAAGATCGGGCCCGGCGAGCGCATCGAGATCGTGGTGGACTTCGCAAACCGGCTTGGCCAGCGCCTCGTCCTCCAGAACCTGGCAGGGGACGGTGCGCTGCGCAGCATCATGCAGTTCCGCGTCATCCGGGACCTGACCGAGACCAGCTCGGTCCCGACCACGCTGCGGCCGCTGCCGGTGCTGGACGCAACGTCCGCGGCGAGCCGGACGTTCGATTTCGACCGGTCCCGCGTCGGCGGCCGCTGGACGATCAACAACCAGTCATTCGACCCGGAGCGCATCGACGCCCAGCCGAAGCTGGGCACCACCGAGACGTGGACGCTGCGGAACACGGGCGGTTCGGAGCACTACATCCACATTCACGGGGTCGACCAGGTCCTGGTCAGCCGGAATGGCAGGGCACCGCCCGCGTACGAGCGCATCAAGGAGACGTGGGACATCAGCGCCGGCCAGACCGTGGTGGTGAAGCTCAAGTTCACGGATCACACCGGCCAGTTCGTCTTCCACTGCCACGTGCTCGAGCACGAGGACATGGGAATGATGGGCACGTTCGAGGTGGTCCAGTAGCCGACGGCCGGGACGGGGCGAGGCCCGCCCGTCGCCACTGGCAAGGGCAGTACGGACGGCACACGGCGCGCTGCGGCCGGGGGTGTCGCGCGGGCGCGAGGTCGGCACGGCGGCGTTCGATCGCGCGGCACTGCCGCCACCAGTAGCCATCGTCGAATCGAGCGGCGGAGCGGGCACGGCGGCAGG
>VGPE01000187.1 GCA_016875645.1 Chloroflexota bacterium | reverse complement strand
CCCCCTGCGCCGGCCCCCAGCGCCAGCGCGGCCCCACTCAGCCCCGCTCCGCCAGCAGGTCCTGGTATTGCGCGTGGGAGTGGATGAACCGCCGGAAGAACGAGCAGGCTGGCACGACCCGCAGGCCACGCGCCCGCGCCGCGTCCAGGGCGAAGACCGCGAGGTCGATCGCCAGGCGGCCGCCGCGAAACTCCGGGTAGATCTCCGTGTGGGTGAAGACGATCTCGCCCTGCCGGAGCCGGTACTCGGCGATACCGGCCTCCACGCCCCCGAGCATGACCTCGAACCGGCTGACGGGCGGGTTGTCGCGGACCTCGATGGCGGGCTCCGTGCCGCCCCTTCCCGCCACGATCAACCGGCGCGGGTGTCGGCTGCGTCGGCGGCCGGCAGGTCCACCAGGATCTCGCCGCGTGCGACGTGCGCCGATGAAAGCGGCCGCCCGAGCCAGTCCACCCAGTGCTCCATCGGGTACGGCCTGCCGTCAACATCGCGCCCGTTGACCCGCGCGGCCCCCTCCTGGGCCTCGAACAACAGCGACCAGATCGCCTGCCGATCCGGCTGCTGCGGAGCCGGTCCGTAGGCGAAGGTCGGCTCGCCCAGGCGTTCCCAGTGTGCGTCGATCTCCAGTCCGATCGACGAGACCAGGTAGCGCACGTGCGTCCCCTCGGTGACCCGGCTGCGGACGAAGCTGGCGGGGCGGGGCTCGCCCGACAGGTCAACGCGCGAGTAGCCGATGTCGCGCAGCCCCACGGTGAGTCGTCGGGCCAGGTCGGGGTTGTCGGTCAGGATCTGGTCGAAGCCGTCGCGGTCGGACGGGGAGGTGGCGGTGGCCTCGGGCGGGCGCCAGCGCACGAGCGCCACGTGGCCCGCGCCCAGCTCACGAGACCACTCCACGACGTACAGGCTGAGGTAGAACGCCGGCGGCTCGGCCGGAGGCACGGGTGCTCCGGGCGCCCGCAGCCCCAGCTGGAGGTGGTCCATGAGCAGGTTCGGACGCCCGGGGTGAATGGAGGCAGGCACGGCCGCATAGTCTAGGTCCGGCAGGCAGCTCGAGGCACCCGCTGACCCGGCTCAATGGAGAAGGAACCCCGATGCTCATCTTCGACGGCGATTACCCGATGGCCCCGCTTGCCCTCGACCATCGCCGCAACCTGACGCTGCCCATTGAGGAAGTCCGCCGTCGCGACGACACGAAGGGCAACATCGCGTTCGCGTCGCTGCCGGAGATGCGCAAGGCGGGCATCGCCGCCGCGATCATGAAGGTCGCCTCCGACATGCAGCGCGAGGGTCACACGATCAAGGGCGACAACCCGCCGCACCGGGTCTACGCCATGGGTCGCGGCCAGATGGCCTACTACGAGGTCCTGGAGCGGATCGGTGAGATCCGCATCCTGCGCACCGCCGGCCAGTTCCGCCGCCACATGGCGGAATGGGAAGCGGTCGCCACCGATGAATCGGCGCGCGCCACGTTGCCGGTCGGTGCCGTGCTCGGCCTGGAGGGCGCGGATTCGGTCATGGAGCCCTCGGACCTGCAGGAGTGGTGGGACTACGGCATGCGCGTCGTCTCGCTGGGCCACTACGGCTGGTCGCCGTATGCCGGCGGCACCGGGACCGGTGTCGATGCGGGCCTGCTCGAGCGCGGCCCTGCGCTGTTACGCGAAATGGATCGCCTCGGCATGCTGCTGGACGTGACCCACACGTCGGATCGGGCCGTGCGCGAGTCGCTCGAGGTCTTCGGTGGGCCGCTGACGCCCGGCGAGCGTCAGGCGCCCGACGACATCGTCAGAGCCGTCATCGAGCGCGACGGCGTCATGGGCGCCTCGATGGACTGCTTCATGATCCATCCAGGCCTCGACGTGAACTGGGGGCAGGATGTGTGGCCGAATCCGCGCGACGTCTTCGCGCGGGAGGAAGTCACGCTCGAGATGCTGGCCAACCACATCGACTACGTCTGCCAGATGGCCGGCGATGCCCTCCATGCCGGCATCGGCGGCGACACCGACGGTCAGGGTGGGATCGACAATGCGCCGCTCGAGATCGACACGGTCAACGACTACAACCGGCTCGCCGACATCTTCCGCGCGCGCGGCTACTCCGAGGCCGACGTGGAGAACCTGATGTATCGCAACTGGGTACGGCTCTTCGAACGGACGCTGCCGGCGGCGTAGACGCCCTGGCGGGTTTCCCGCCAGTCACTGAATTCGTCGCCGATCCCCGGATCAGTGCCCACCAGACAACGGTGGCGGGCAGATCGGCGCGATCTCAGCGGCTCCGTTGTCTGCTGGGAACAGGTAGCGCCCCAGAGCTGACGAACCAGTGCCTGTCAGGCCGGGAATGCGCTTCTGGCAACAGTTTCGGTGTCCGGCAGGAAACGGCGCCGGGGGCGCGCGTGGCCGGGGCACGCCCCGAACCCCGGACCCGGCGCCACCCGCTCGCCTTCCGCCCGCGAGGCAGCTGACCGCAGGTCCGTGGCCACGGCGGCCGCGGCCTCCGGCCGGGTTGCTGCGCGCCGCGACCGGCACATGTAGTCCGGTATCTGCGGCCCGGCATCGGAGAGCCCGCGAGACCCCACGATCGCCACGACCACGCTGATCAGCATGCGTCACGTGGGGCCGTCCCGCCGCCCCGATGCATAATCCGGCGATGACGATCAAGCCCGCGGGACGGCCGGGCGCCGCCGGAGCCGACGAGACGCGCGACGAGCGTGCGCTCGCCCGCGGCTGGACGGGTGAGAAGGGTCCCGCATCGTGGGGCCTCGGCGACGGCCAGGCCGTCCCGTGGGAGTACGCGCCGGCGCCCGAGGCGCGCGATCTGGCCCGGATCCGCCCCCGCTACGGCCTGTTCATCAACAACCGCGAGGTCGAGGCGACCGGCGGTGAGACGTTCGTCGACATCGATCCCTCCACCGAGCAGCCGCTCGCCGAAATCGCGCGGGCGACCGCCGCCGACGTGGACCGGGGCGTCCGTGCCGCCCGGACGGCATTCGGGCGCCGCTGGGGGAACCTGCCCGGCCGCGAGCGAGCGAAATACCTGTTCCGGATCGCCCGCATCCTCCAGGAGCGCAGCCGCGAATTCGCGGTCCTGGAGTCGATCGACTCCGGCAAGCCGATCCGCGAGTCGCGCGACGTGGACGTGCCGCTCGCCGCATCGCACTTCTGGTACTACGCGGGCTGGGCGGACAAGCTGGACTACGCGTTCCCGGGCCGTGCCGCACGGCCGCTCGGTGTCGCCGGCCAGATCATCCCCTGGAACTTCCCGCTGCTGATGCTGGCCTGGAAGATCGCTCCGGCCCTGGCGGCCGGCAACACGGTCGTGCTCAAGCCTGCCTCCACGACGCCGCTCTCAGCACTCCTCTTCGCCGAGGTCTGCCGTGAAGCCGACCTGCCGCCCGGGGTGGTCAACATCATCACCGGGCCGGGCGAGGTCGGGACCGCGCTCGTCCGCCACAGGGGCGTCGACAAGATCGCCTTCACGGGCTCCACGGCCGTCGGCATCCAGATCGCCCGCAACGTCGCGGGCTCGGACAAGGCGCTCACCCTGGAGCTGGGCGGCAAGGCGGCCAACATCGTGTTCGACGACGCGCCGCTCGACCAGGCGATCGAAGGCATCGTCAACGGCATCTACTTCAACCAGGGCGAGGTGTGCTGTGCGGGCTCGCGGCTGCTGGTGCAGGAGTCGATCCAGGACGAACTGATCGAGCGGCTGAAGGACCGCCTGGCCACGATCCGCGTGGGCGACCCGCTCGACAAGAACACCGATGTCGGGGCGATCAACAGCCGCGCCCAGCTCGAGAAGATCACCGAGCTCGTGGCGGCCGGCCAGGCCGAGGGCGCCGAGCTCTACCAGCCGGCCTGCGACCTGCCCGACCGGGGCTACTTCTTCCGGCCCACGCTGTTCACCAACGTCGCCCAGAGCCACCGCATCGCGCGCGAGGAGATCTTCGGCCCGGTGCTCTCGGTGCTGACGTTCCGGACGCCGTCCGAGGCGGTCGAGAAGGCGAACAACACCGCCTACGGGCTCTCGGCCGGGATCTGGACCGAGAAGGGCAGCCGGATCCTGCACATGGTGCAGAAGATGAAGGCCGGCGTCGTCTGGGCGAACACGTTCAACCGGTTCGACCCGACCAGCCCCTTCGGCGGCTACAAGGAGTCCGGCTACGGTCGCGAGGGCGGCCTGCACGGGCTCCTGGCGTACGTGCGCCTGGACGACGACTGATGGCGCGCGCGCTCGTTCCCGCATCGGAAGGCGCCAGGCTGGACGTCCGCAAGACCTACAAGCTGTACATCAACGGCGCCTTCCCGCGCTCGGAGTCGGGGCGCACCTACGTCGTCTCCACGCCGGCGGGCGAGCCGCTGGCCAACGCCGCCCGCGCATCCCGCAAGGACCTGCGCGACGCGGTCCGGGCCGCGCGCGGCGCGGCCGGGGGCTGGGCCGAACGGACCGCGATGAACCGCGGCCAGATCCTCTATCGCGTGGCGGAGATGCTCGAGGGGCGCCGTGAGCAGTTCGCCGCCGAGGTCGCGGCAGCCGAAGGGCTGGCCGATCGTGCTGCGCGCGAGCAGGTCGACCGCTCGACCGATCGCCTCGTCTGGTACGCGGGCTGGGCCGACAAGATCAGCCAGGTGTTGGGCACCGTGAACCCCGTGGGCGCGCCGTACTTCAACTTCACGATCCCCGAGCCGACAGGCGTCGTCGGTGTGATCGCGCCGGAGGCGTCGTCGCTGCTCGGGCTGATCTCCCGGCTTGCGCCGGTGATCGTGGGCGGCAACGTGGCGGTCGTCATCACTTCGGAGACCCGGCCGCTGCCGGCCATGACCCTGGCCGAGGTCCTCGCGACCTCCGATCTCCCGTCGGCGGTCGTCAACGTCCTGACCGGTCTCAAGAAGGAGCTGGCGCCGGTGCTCGCGGCACACGCCGACGTGGACGGGCTGGACCTGTGGGGAGCGCCGCCGTCCATGCGGGCGGCGCTCGAGGAGGCCGCCGCTGAATCCGTCAAGCGACTGGCCCGCGGTGCCCGTTCTGCTGATGACGGACGGTTCGACTGGGCGGACGACCGCCGCGCCCAGCGCCCGGAGTGGATCGCGGCCTTCCTCGAGATGAAGACCGTCTGGCACCCGATCGGGGTCTGACGTGGCCGCGATCGCACCCCTTCAGGAGCGGGCAGGGCGGCGAAGCCCGGAGCGCGTGGAGCGGCGCTCCTTCGTCAAAGCGCCGCCGCGCGTCGTCTGGTGCGCCCTGCACGACGTGGCCAACACGGCACGGCTCTTCCCGGAGTTGCGGCTGGGCCCCGCCGATCCCGCCTGGCCGGCCGCGGCGACCACGCGCCACGGCCGCGCGCGCCTGGGTCTCCTGCGAAGCGAGGCGACCGCGGAGAGCCTCGAGGCTCGGCCGCAGACGCGCTTCCGGTTGCGCGTGAGCGGGCCTGCGTTCGACAGTGAATGGACCTGGCACCTTGAGCCGCTCGCGGGCGGCACGCGCGTCGTGCATGTAGCCTCGCTCGAGCCCGCCGACCGCGTCGCGGACCTGCTGTTGCGCCTGGGGCGGGAGAACCTCGCGTCGCGCGTCGAGGCGCACCTGCGCGAACTCAAGGCCTGCGCGGAGGCGAACCTTTCGCGAGAGCCGGCCGGGTAGCCGGACGAGCGCGTCACGTTCCGAGGGGGGAGTCATGGCGGCGGTGATCCAGACCGAGCGGCTGACCAAGTCGTACGGGCCGCACCGCGGCATCGTCGAGGTCGACCTCGAGGTTCAGGCCGGCGAGGTCTTCGGCTTCCTGGGACCCAACGGCGCGGGCAAGACAACGAC
>VGPE01000186.1 GCA_016875645.1 Chloroflexota bacterium | reverse complement strand
GTCCCTACTCCCTGCGAGGGGCGCTGGCCTGACGCAGCCGCCGCCGCTGGTCGTCCTCGCGGGGCCGACGGCCACGGGCAAGACCGGGCTGGCGCTGCACCTTGCGGAGGCGTTCCCAGGCGGCGAGATCATCTCCGCCGACGCGACGCAGGTGTACCGCGGGCTTGACATCGGCACTGCCAAGGTCGGACCAGCGGAGCGGGCGCGGGTGCCGCACCACGGCCTCGACATCGTGGAGCCCGATCAGCCGTTCAGCGTGGCGGACTTCGTGCGCCACGCCCGCGAGGCGCTCGCGGAGATCGCGGCGCGGGGCGGCTGGGCGCTGCTCGTCGGGGGAACCGGCTTCTACATCCGCGCCGTGGCGCGCGGGCTCGCGCTGGACCTCGTGCCCGCAGACCCTGCGCTCCGCGCGTCGCTGGAACTGGAACTGGAGGCACAGGGACTCCGCCCCCTGGTGGAGCGGCTCCGGCACATGGCACCGACCCTCGCCGCGAACGTCGACCTCCGAAACGCGCGCCGCGTCACCCGCGCGCTCGAGATCGCGTACCTCGCGGGCGACCGGCCGCTGCCCGACGCCCGCGGCTACGGCCGCGACGTGCTCTGGTTGGGGCTGGACCTGCCCGACCGCGCGCTCCACCGGACCTGGATCGAGCGACGCGCCCGCGATCAGTTCGAGGCAGGCCTCGTCCGCGAGGCAGCCGCCCTCCGCGAGCGGTACGGCTCCGGCCTGCGCTGCTTCGACGCGATCGGCTATCACGAGGCATTCGCCGTCATCGACGGCCGCCTGGACCGCGAGGAGGCGATCGCGGAAGACGTCCGTCGCAACGTCCTGCTCGCGAAACGGCAGCGGACCTGGTTCCGCCGCGAGCTCGGCATCGAGTGGCTGGATGCCGCGGACCCCGCCACGCCCGGGGCCGCCCGGCGGGCGGTCGCACGCTACCTGGAACGCTGACAGGCGCGGCGCAGGCCGCCGACTGCCTGCGCGAGGATCGCCCACCGCAGGCCCATGGGCCGGTCGCCGGGAAACGTCCCCGTACACTTCGGATGATGAGTCCCCACTCCATGATCGATGTCGCGCCGCCGGCCGAACGCGCATTCCTGCTCGCGGTCGATTCCGGCGATGACCCCGGCTGGACCGCCGAGGACTCCCTCGCGGAGCTTGCGAGCCTTGCCATCACCGCCGGCGCCGACGTCGTCGGCGGGGAATGGCAGAACCGCCGCCACGTGGATCCCGCGTGGTACGTGGGCAAGGGCAAGGCGGAAGAACTGCTCGCCGCCCGGAGCGAGACGCGGTTCAACCTGCTGATCGCCGACGACGAGCTCTCGCCCGCGCAGCAGAAGTCGCTCGAATCGCTGCTCAACGTCAAGGTCATCGACCGCAGCCGCCTGATCCTCGACATCTTCGCGCAGCACGCGCAGACGCACGAAGGCCGGCTGCAGGTCGAACTGGCGCAGCTCGAGTACCAGCTGCCGCGCCTCACGCGCCTCTGGACACACCTCTCGCGCACCCAGGGCGGGATCGGCTCCCGGGGCGCGGGCGAGTCGCAGCTCGAGACCGACCGCCGGATCATCCGCGAGCGCATCAAGAAGATGAAGGAGCGGGTGGGGCATGTGCGCCAGCAACGCTCGACGGCGGCGCGCGGCCGGGACCGGCGGCTGATCCCGACGGTCTCGATCGTGGGCTACACCAACGCGGGCAAATCCTCGCTGCTCAACGCCCTGGTTGGCTCCGAGGTTGCGCTGGCAGAAGACAGGCTCTTTGCGACCCTGGATCCCACCAGCCGGCAGGTCAAGCTGGGCGACGGCCAGACAGTGATCGTCACCGACACGGTGGGCTTCATCCACAAGCTGCCCCACCAGCTGATCGACGCATTCCAGGCCACCCTCGAGGAAGTCACCCGCGCCGACGTCCTGATCGAGGTCGTGGACGCGGCAAACCCACACGCCCCAGAGCACCGGGCGACCGTCCAGAAGGTCCTCGACGAACTCGGCGCCGGCGACAAGCCGCGCGTCGTGGCCCTCAACAAGGTCGACCTGCTCTCCGAGGCGGCGGCCGCAGGGGAGGGGATCTCCACCGCTCCGATCATCGGCGGAGCGGTACCCGTGAGCGCCACCACCGGCTTCGGCCTCGACGCCCTCAGGACGGCGCTCTCGGACGTGCTGGCCAGCCTCTGGGTCGAGGTGGACGTGGCCCTGCCGTACGGGGCCGGTGAGCTGCTCGCCCGGATCCGGGAGCGCGGCACCGTGGACCTCCAGTACCGCGAGCGTGACGTCCGGGTGCGGGGGCGCATGGCGCCCTCGCTTGCGGGCGAGGTCGAGGCGGCGGCCGCACGGTGGGCGAACGGCGCCGCGGCGCATGGCACGGTCACGGCGGCGACGAGGGCCGCCGAGTCCTGACATTGGCCTGGCTGCGGCGCGCCGGGCGGGCGACCCTGCCGGGCGCTCTCGTCCTCCTCTGGTCGGTCGCCGAAGGCCGACGCGGGCATCGCTGGCGGGCTTCCACCCGCGATGAGACCGGCGCGGTGCTCGACGACCTGTTGCTCGAGGTGGAGCCGGGCGGCCGGCTCACCCGGCTGGAACTGACCACAACGGCAGGCCAGCTGACGTTCCACCCCGAACCCGACGAGCGATCGGCGCACGGCAACGTCGTCACCCCCGAGGGGATCCGCCATCTCGCGCTCTCCTGGACGCCGGGCCGGCGCGTCGAGCTGCCGTGGTCGCCCATCGCAGATGCAGTCCTCGTCGCGGACATGGGCGGTACCGGCGCGCGTGACCTGGCGGTCGCCACGATCGGCAGGGACCTCTCCCCCCGGCTTCGGTCCATCTCGGTGACGGGGCACGGTTCCGGGCGCTGGCTGCTCGACGGGCGGTGGGTCGAGGTCGACGACGATGGGCTGCCGCAGCTTGCCGGAGGGTCGGCCTGGCCCCTGGAGGATCCCTCGGTCCGACCCGGCTGAGGCCTGTCCACCGCTGTCAACGGACGATGGTGGAGAACCTGTGGGGAACTTGCCTGTCCGAAGGCCACGTTCCCCGAAACTCGTTGACAAGTCAGTGGTGCAATCCGCGGCTCGCCGCTAACGTTCGGTTTGCCCGAAGGGGTTGAGCGGACCGGACCCGCAAGCCACAGGTCCTCGGACCGGTGGCGAGCGACCGGACCCGCGTCAGGCCGCAAGGCCTGGAGCGGGACACGAGGCTCTGTGGCGCAGGTGCTTGCATCCGTGCCGCGAACTCGAAACCGGTGAATTCCTTCGGGCGTTTCCGTGCGCTTCGCACCGTCAGCCAGGCGACGACGCGTCGATCGCCGAGCGCAGTTCCCTGAACCTGCGAACCAGGTCCGGCAACTGCTCGTGGGCGTTTCGCCCGCTCGGGTTCGGCAGGAGCCAGACCCGCGTCCTTCCGATGGTGACCGGCTGCGGCCCGATCGCCGCCGCCCGCTCTTCGAACCCGGAGCGGTAGGCCGTCACCCCGAGCACCGCGAGCCACTGCGGCGCGAGCGTCGCAACGAGGCCCCGCAGGCGCCGGGCTCCGGCCCTGAGTTCCTCGCCGGTGAGCTCGGCCGCGGCTGCCGTCGTCCGCGGCACGAGGTTGGTGACCCCGATCCCCGAGGCGAGCAGCTGTTCCTGCTCGGAGGGCTGCAACAGCCGATCGGTGAACCCCGCTTCGTGGAGGGCACGCCAGAACCGGTTCCCGGGCCGCGCGAAATGGTGGCCCGAGGCGCCCGAGTAGAGCCCCGGGTTGATCCCGCAGAAGAGGACCCGCAGGCCCGGGGCCACCACGTCGGGGATGGTCCTGCCGGCAGCGGCGGCCAGGCCTGCGGCAGTCGGTCGCGGCCCGGGTACACCGGTCACCCGTTCGCGGACGTCAGCTCCGGCTCGTCTTTCACGAAGGTCGGCCGCAACTCGACCGGAGCGGAACGGCGCCGTCGCAGGCGCAGATTGAGCAGTTCCACGAAGACCGAGAAGCCCATCGCGAAGTAGATGTATTCCTTCGCGATGTGGAAGTCCCAGCCATCGGCGACGAGCGACATGCCGATCAGGAGCAGGAACGAAAGCGCGAGCATCTTGACCGTGGGGTGCTCGTGCACGAAATCGCTGATCGCGCGCGACGACACGAGCATCACCAGGACCGCGATCAACACGGCCAGGACCATCACGATGAGGTCCTCGGCGAGACCCACCGCCGTGATCACCGAGTCGAGCGAGAACACGATGTCGAGCAGGCCGATCTGGATGATCGTGCCCGCAAAGCTCGCGGTCCCGGCGGAGGACGTATGGCTGACATCGCCTTCGAACATCTCGTGGACCTCGAAGGTCGCCTTGGCCAGCAGGAACAGGCCGCCGACGATCAGCACAAGATCGCGCCCCGAGATCTCGTTGCCGAGGATGTTGAACAGCGGTGCGGTGAGCCCGATGATGATCGAGAGCGACAGGAGCAGCCCGATGCGCATGAGCAGCGCGGCGCCCAGGCCGACGCGCCGGGCGCGCTCCTGCTGATCCTTCGGCAGCTTCCCGGCGAGGATCGAGATGAAGACGATGTTGTCGATGCCCAGGACGATCTCGAGAGCCGTCAGGGTGAGCAGGGCGACCCACGTGTCGGGGTTGCTGAAGATCGATAGGTCCATGCCGCAAGTTTCGCCGGGAATCGTCCATGCTGCTGGGCGAGACCGGCATCATTGGCACACCAGCGCGGACCATCGCCGTCACGGCCCTAGGCCGCCGGCCCCAGTCGCCGACCAGCAGGAGGGATCCATGACCACCGTCGAGGCCGTCGAGCGCGTCCGCGTGGACTCCGAACGCCTGGAGCGGTTCGTCACCGGGGCCTTCGTCGCGCACGGGATGAGCGACGCCGATGCCGCCGTCAGCGCCCGCGGGCTGGTGCTGGCCGACCTGCGCGGCCACGAGTCCCACGGCGTATCAACCAACTTCTTCTGGTACATCGAGGCCCTGCGCAAGGGCGAGATCAACCCCCGGCCGCAGATCACAATCATCCATGACTCGGGCGCCATCAGCCGCTGGGATGGCGATTACGGCCACGGTTTCGTCGTCGGCGAGCGCGTCATGCGCGAGGTCATCCGGCGGACCAACCAATACGGCTGCGCATTCGCCGCGGTCGGGCGCAGCCGCCATTACGGCATGGCGCAGTACTACTCGCTCATGGCGCTCGATCATGACCAGATCGGCTTCTCGATGACCAACAGCCACAGCGCGGGGGTGGTGCCCTTCCAGGGCCGCGAGGCGCGCTACGAGACGAACCCGCTCTCGGTGGCCGCTCCGGCGGGCGAAGAGGCCCCGTTCGTGCTGGACATGGCGACCTCGACAGCGGCGGCCGGCAAGATCGGCGTGGCCGCCCGCAATGGGACGGCCATCCCGCCGACCTGGGCGCTCGGCGCCGACGACCGGCCGACGACCGACCCCAACGAGGCGATGCGGACGATCAAGCTGCTGCCCCTGGGCGCGACCAAGGAGGGCTCCGGCCATAAGGGGTCGGGGCTCGCCCTCTGGGTCGACATCATGTGCGGCGTCCTCTCGATGCGCGGCTTCCACAGCCACACGACCGATCCCGGCGAGGTCAATCACTTCTTCGGGGCCTGGAAGATCGAGGCCTTCGGACCGATCGAGGAGTACCGCGAGCTCATGGACGCTCGACTGCGGTCAATCCGTGAGACCCCGCCGGCGGAGGGCTTCTCACGCGTCCTCCATGCCGGCCAGCCGGAGTACGAGGCGGAGGTGGACCGCCGGGCCAACGGCGTCCCGCTCCATCCGACCGTGATGGACAAGCTGCGGACGCTGTCGGGCGAGACGGGCGTGCCCCTGGACCTGTGAGCGGCGGCG
>VGPE01000185.1 GCA_016875645.1 Chloroflexota bacterium | reverse complement strand
GACCGGGACCGCGGAAACGCCCCAGCGCTCCTGGAGGTACTTCCCGAACTTCGCGATCTCGAGGATGGACCACGACTCGAGCTCGCCCGCGAGCTTCTCGAACTTCTTGTCGCCGACTTCGGTCGCCATGTCCTTCTTCTCTCCGTTGTGTGGATTCTTCTTCGCCAGGGAACGCGAGCGCTTCGAGCGGCTAGGCCCTTGCCTGCAGCACCCGAACCAAGTTGCCGAGAGGCGCCTGCAGGGTTGCGACGAGCTGACCGAGGGGAGCCTGGAGGCTGCCGACGATCTCGGCGCGGAGCTGCTGCCGGCCGGGAAGCTGCGACAGAGCGGTGACTTCGTCGCCCTGCACGACGGACCCGCCGACGAACCCGCCGACGATCTTGAGCGCCCGGTACGTGCGCGTCTCCTCGACCACCGTCCTCGCGAGCTCGACCTCGTCGATGCTGCCGTACGCCACGGCCGTCGGGCCGGTGAGCATCGGCCGCATCGCTCCACGGCCGCTCTTCTCGGCGGCGCGGGCGAAGAGGCTGTTCTTCACCACGTGGTACTCGACACCGCGGGGACGCAGCCTCGCCCGCAGGTCCTGGAGCTCCTTGACCTTCAGGCCGCGGTACTCCGTGACGATGACCGCGCTCGACGAGCCGAGCCCGCCGACGAGCTCGTCGACGTGCCTCGCCTTCGCCGGCTGACCACCGCCCTTGCGCTTCACGCGCGGGCCGGTCTTGACGCCTTTCGCCATGCGCACCTCCTCCGTGCAAGAAAAAAGCCTTCGCGACCCACGGGGTGCGAAGGCTCACGGATCGGTGTCCGGTGCGCTCTCGCCTCCGCGGGCGGGCCTCACGGCCCTTCAATCCCTTACGGGGAACCTGCTTCTCAGGCGCGTATTCAGTTGTGGAAAGTGTATGCGATCAACAGGGCCGGTTAGGCCACGGCCTTACCGGCGAGGCCCTGCGCGGCGCCGATCTCGAGCTTGACCCCCGGGCCGTGCGTGCTTGCCAAGTGGACGGACCGGACGTAGATGCCCTTGAACCCGGTCGGGCGGGCGCGATTGACCGCGTCCATCACTGTGGCGAGGTTGCCCAGGAGCTGCTGCTCGGTGAACGAGGCCTTCCCCACCACGGTGTGGACCACCCCGGTCTTGTCGACGCGGAACTCGATGCGGCCGCCCTTGGCGTCGCGCACCGCCTTGGCGATGTCCATCGTGACCGTCCCCGAGCGGGGGTTCGGCATGAGGCCGCGCGGACCGAGCACGCGTCCGAGGCGACCGACCTGGCCCATGAGGTCCGGGGTCGCGATCGCGACGTCGAACTCGAGCCAGCCGCCCTCGACGCGCTTCTGCAGGTCCTCGGCCCCGACGACGTCGGCGCCGGCCGTCTGCGCCTCGCGAGCCTTCTCGCCCTGGGCGAACACCGCGACGCGCACGGTCTTGCCGGTCCCATGCGGGAGAACGGCCGAGCCGCGCACCATCTGGTCGGCGTGCCGGGGGTCGACGCCCATGCGGAGGTGGACCTCGATCGTGGCGTCCATCTTGGCCGCCGCCGTTGCCTTGACGAGGGCGATGCCCTCGGCGGGCTGATATTCCTTGCCTGCTTCGACCTTCTTGGCGAGCTCCGTGTAGCGCTTGCCGTGCGTGGCCATGTTCGTGCTCCTTTCGGATGCTCATCGCACCCTCCCGCATCCGGCTGCGGTCGGCCTTGTGGCTGCTACCGAGGTGGCGGAGCGACCTCGAGTATGGCGAGGTCGGTCAGGACTCTCATGCGGTGATCTCGACGCCCATCGAGCGCGCCGTGCCCTCGACCATCCGCATCGCGGATTCGAGCGACGTCGCGTTCAGGTCGTTCATCTTGGTCTCGGCGATGGATTTGACTTTCGCCTTCGACAGCTTGCCGATCTTGTTCTTGTTCGGAGCCGCCGAGCCCTTCTCGAGGCCCAGCTCCTTGCGGATGAGATCCGCGGCGGGCGGGCTCTTGGTGACGAAGGTGTACGAGCGGTCCTCGTAGACCGTGACGACCGCCGGCACGACGGTGCCGGTGAGGGGTGCGGTGCGCTCGTTGTACTCCTTGATGAACTGGCCCATGTTGATGCCCTGCGGGCCGAGGGCGGTGCCGACCGGCGGCGCCGCGGTCGCCTTGCCCGCCTGGATCTGGACTTTGATGACCGCTTTGATCTTCTTTGCCATACTTCTTACTTCACCAGCTTTTCGATCTGCAGGAAGTCCAGCTCGACCGGCGTTTCGCGGCCGAAGATGGAAACCAGGACCTTCACCTTGTTGCGCTCGGGGTTCACCTCGTCGACCACGCCGTGCAGGTCGGTGAACGGGCCGTCGGTCACGCGGACCGCCTCGCCCTTCGAGAACGCGACCTTGTACTTCGGCGCGTCGAGCTTGATCTGGCGCAGGATCGCCTTGACTTCGGGGTCCGTGAGCGGCGTCGGCTTGCTGCCCGAGCCCACGAACGAGGTCACGCCCGGCGTATTGCGGACGACGTACCAGGAGTCGTCGCCCATGACCATGTCCACGAGGACGTAGCCCGGGAAGACCTTGCGCTCCACCGGGTGGCGCTTGCCGTTCTTGATCTCGATCTCTTCCTCGGTGGGCACGAGAACCTGGAAGATCTTGTCGCCCATGTCCATGGAGGAGATGCGGTGCTCGAGGTTCGTCTTCACCTTGTTCTCGTAGCCCGAGTACGTGTGGATGACGTACCAGCGGCGGCCGTCGCCCTCCTGCTGTGGCGGGACGGCAGACACCGGGGCGACGGGCTCCGGCTCGGGCTTGGGCGCGGGCGCGACGGGAGGGGCAGCCTCGGCGACCGCGCCGGCGCGGCGCAAGACGCTCTTGGCCTCGTCGCTCGAAACGGGCTCTTCGTCGGGCTCCGCGGTGCCGAGGAACGCCCGAGCCGCCTGAGCGGCCGCCTCGTCCGAGAGCTTCGCGGCGTCGACCGGGGCCTCGCCCTCCGGCTCGCTCTTGGTCTCGTCGGTCATGGTGACCTCCCGGTCACGGTGCCGGCGCCGGCGTCGCCGGCGCGCCCAGCAGGCCGTTGGTGATCGTCATGGTGAAGACGTTGTCCGCGAGGAAGATGTACACGCCCATCAGCGCGGAAATGACCAGCACGATCAGCGTGAGCCGGACGACCATCTCGCGCGTCGGCCAGGTGACCAAACGCAGCTCGCGGATGGCCTCGCGGGCGAACTCGACCGCGCCGACCGTCGGACGGGTGGCCACTTAGCGAGTTCCCTCAGCACGGCAGCAGAGACTCGAACTCTGAACCTGCGGTTTTGGAGACCGCTGCTCTGCCAATTGAGCTACTGCCGTACGCGAGTCCGCAGGACGAGCGTACGGCAGTGAGCGAGGCCCGAAGGGCCGAAGCGCTCGCCGTCGTTCGAAAGCGGACCGAACGGGCTCGATACGGCAGCCCGAGGGCCGAAGGCCCGAGGTACTGCCCGAAGTCGAACCCGTGAAGGCGCGAAGGGTGTTGATCACTTATCGGGTCTCACGATGCGAGGTGTGCTTGCGGCAACGCGGGCAGAACTTCGACCGCTCGAGGCGGTCGGGGTCGTTCTTCCGGTTCTTCGTGGTGCCGTAGGTGCGCGACCGGCAGGTCGTGCACGCGAGCGTGATGATCGGGCGGTTGTCTTTGGCCATTCCCTACCCCACTTTCGCCGTTGAACGAGTCGCGCTCACTGCAGGATCTTCGTGACGACGCCCGCGCCCACGGTGCGGCCGCCTTCGCGGATGGCGAAGCGCAGGCCCTCCTCGAGGGCGATCGGGGTGATCAGGGTGACTTCCAGGTTGGCGGTGTCGCCGGGCATGACCATCTCGGTCCCGGCGGGGAGCTCGGCCGACCCCGTCACGTCGGTGGTGCGGATGTAGAACTGGGGCTTGTAGCCCTTGAAGAACGGGGTGTGGCGGCCGCCCTCCTCCTTGGTGAGGATGTAGGTCTCGGCGTTGAACTTGGTGTGCGGCTTGACCGAGCCGGGCTTGGCGATGACCTGGCCGCGCTCGAGGTCCTCGCGCTCCAGGCCGCGCAGCAGAAGCCCGACGTTGTCGCCGGCCTCGCCCTGGTCCAGGAGCTTGCGGAACATCTCGACGCCGGTGACCACGGCCTTCTTGGCCTCGCGGATGCCGAGGATCTCGATCTCCTCGCCCACCTTGACCGTGCCGCGCTCGACCCGGCCGGTGGCCACGGTGCCGCGGCCCTTGATCCCGAAGACGTCTTCGATCGGCATGAGGAAGGGCTTGTCCTTGGCCCGGGCCGGGGTCGGGATGTAGCTGTCGACCGCCTCCATCAGCTTGAAGATGCTCTCGTAGGCCTTGTCGGCGGGGTCGTTCGGGCCCTCCAGGGCCTTGAGGGCGGAGCCCCGGATGATCGGGATCTCGCTGCCCGGGAAGCCGTACTTGGTGAGCAGCTCGCGGACCTCCAGCTCGACCAGCTCGAGCAGCTCCTCGTCGTCGACCATGTCGCACTTGTTCAGGAACACGACCATCGAGGGCACCTCGACCTGCTTGGCGAGGAGGATGTGCTCGCGGGTCTGGGGCATCGGGCCGTCGGCGGCCGAGACGACCAGGATCGCGCCGTCCATCTGCGCGGCGCCGGTGATCATGTTCTTGATGTAGTCGGCGTGGCCGGGGCAGTCGACGTGGGCGTAGTGGCGGTTCGCCGTCTCGTACTCCACGTGGGCGATCGAGATGGTGATGCCGCGCTCGCGCTCCTCGGGGGCGTTGTCGATCGTGTCGAAGGCGCGGAACTCGGCGCCGCCCTTGAGGGACAGGGTCTTGGTGATCGCCGCGGTGAGCGTGGTCTTGCCGTGGTCGATGTGACCGATGGTGCCCACGTTGATGTGCGGCTTGGTGCGCTCGAACTTCTTCTTGGCCACGCTCGCTCCCTTTCTCGACGCCCCGCCGGCTCCGTCTCGACTTCGCAGGCCACGAAGCCGCTCGTCGCTCAGCCCTGTCGCCTATCTGCCGGAGCCCACCTCGGGGATCGAACCCGAGACCTCGTCCTTACCAAGGACGTGCTCTACCGACTGAGCTAGGTGGGCAACCGCGCCCTGTGGTCTGCCAGCGCCTCGTCCCGGACACGAAAAGAGAGTTGCTTGCGCAACTCCCTCCGAGCGCCTGGACGGTTTCTAGTATCGGCGCCGGCCTGCCAAATGGCAAGAAAAAGCGAAAACATTGATCTCCGGCCAAACGGAGCGCGGAGGCCGCCGCGCTTGGGCGAGGTAGATTCTTGGCCATGCGATCAAGACCCGAGAGGGACGCCGCGAACGGCTTGATCGCGCAGGTCCGGGCGATGCTCTCGCTCGTTCCACACGGCGGGCTCGCGTGCGCGACGATGCCCCTTTTGCTCCGTCCGAACCCGATGGCCTGGCTCGCCGGTGCGCCCGACGCCAGCAGGGCGTACCTGCGGATCGGTCCGCGCGAGCTCGCAGGGACCGGCGTGGCGGCGACGATCGAGGCGACGGGCGACCGCCGGTTCAGCGATGCGACGGGTCGCTGGGAACGGCTGGTGCAGCGATCGATCGTGCGCGGGCCGGGCGCGGCCCCGCTCGCGCTCGGCGGCTTCGCGTTCGATCCGACGTGGCTCTGGCCCTCCTTCCCAGCCCTGCGCTACGTCGTCCCGCGGGTGCTGGTGGATGTGACCACCCACGGTGCGCGCGCGACCGTGTGCGTCGCCGGAGGCCCGCACGCCGAAGCGTCGCTCGGTCGGGCGCGACTCGACCTCACGCGCCTTCTCCAGGGGCGGGGCCCCGATCGCGCTCATCACCCGGCGACGCCGTTCCGCAGCCTGCCCGGGGACGGCGAGTGGCTCGAAGCCGTCGCCCGCACCGCGCGCG
>VGPE01000184.1 GCA_016875645.1 Chloroflexota bacterium | reverse complement strand
CCTGCGCGCCTGCCCTTCGGGCCGCGCAGGTTGGGCGACGAGAGTCACGGTCAGGGAACCGGCTGGGGGCTGGGTCGGGCCGCGCGCAACCGGGCCAGCAGCGCCAACGCCGCACCCGAATCGATCGTGGACGCGGCGGCCCGAACTCCGGCGGGCAGATCAGCCGCGCGTCCGGCGACGACGAGGGCCGCGGCCGCGTTGAGCAGCACGACATCGCGACGCGGTCCCGGGTCGCCGGCCAGGACGGCTTCGACGAGCGCGGCGTTCTCCTCGGGCGAGCCGCCGGCCAGGGCACTCGTCGGGGCCGGCCCGAGGCCAGCGGCCTGGGCGGAGACCTCGCGCCGCTCGACGCCGTCCGCGGTCACGTCGTAGAGCACCCCGGATCCGTCCAGGGGCAGTTCGTCGAGCCCCTCGCCATGGACGACGAGTGCGCGCTCCACGCCGAGCAGGCGCAGGACCTCCGCCAGCCGCGGGGCGACGGCCGGGTCGCCGACGCCGACGACCTGGCGTCGCGCGCCGGCGGGATTCGTGATCGGCCCGAGCAGGTTGAACGCGGTTCGCACGCCGATCTCACGCCGGGTCTGGCCGGCGTGCTTCATGGCCGGGTGGAAGCCGGGCGCGAACAGGAACGCGAACCCGTCCGTGCGGAGCGCCTCGGCGGCGGACTCGGCATCGTGGTCCGTGCGCACCCCGAGCGCTTCGAGCACGTCGGCCGAGCCGGAGCGCGACGTGACGGCACGGTTGCCGTGCTTGGCGACCGGGACGCCGGCGGCCGCAACGACGAGCGCGGCGGCGGTGGAGATGTTGAAGGTGCCGCTCCGGTCGCCACCCGTGCCGCAGGTGTCGATCGTCCCGTCCGGTGCCGTCACGTGCAGGACGCGCTCCCGCATGGCGGCGGCGAAGCCCGCCAGCTCCTCGACCGTCTCGCCGCGCATTCGCAGGGCGACCAGGAGCGCCGCCAGCTGGGCGGGGGTTGCCTCACCGTCCATCACCGCGCCCATTGCCGCGCGCGCTTCGTCCATGGTCAGCGTCCGGCCGTCGACCACCGTCGCGAGCGCGGCCCGCACGATCTCGCTCATCGGGCGACCCCGACGGCCTCGGCGCCATCCGTCGCAGCGGCGTCGGCGGTCGCGGCGGGCTCGGTGGAGATCTCGTCGCCGAGGCCGCGGGTCGCGAACGAGCCCGTCCGCGCGTCCAGGCGTGCCCACTCCCCTTCCCCGGCCTGGCGCAGGAAGTTCGCCAGGAGGTGCGGGCCGTCCGGCGTCAGCACCGATTCGGGATGGAACTGGACACCCTCCATCGGCAGCGTCGCGTGGCGCAGGCCCATGACCACCTCGTCGGCGTCGCTCATCGCCGTCACCCGCAGCGTCTCGGGCAGCGTCGCGGGATCCACGCACAGGGAGTGGTAGCGGGCCGCCGGGAACGGCTGGGGCATCCCCGCGAGCAGGCCCTGGCCGTCGTGGCGGACCTCGGACGCCTCGCCGTGGACGAGGGTTGGGGCACGGACGATCGCGGCGCCGAACGCCGCCGCCATCGACTGCATCCCGAGGCAGACGCCCAGCAGCGGCACGCGATGGGCGGCCGCGATCCGGACCGCCTCGACCGACACCCCGGCGGTGCCCGGGTTGCCGGGGCCGGGCGAGATGACGATCCCGTGCAGGCCGGACGCCGGATCCCCCGCAAGCGCCTCGAGGCCCTCCCGGTCGATCGCGTCGTTGCGGAGCACCTGCACGTCGGCGCCGGTCGACTGGAGCGCCTGGACGAGGTTGAAGGTGAACGAGTCGTAGTTGTCGATGACGAGGATCACGCGGCGCCTCCGACGGTGGTCGCCGCGGGGCGGCGTTCGGCGGCATCGGCGCCGCCCGCGGGCGGACCGCTCATCGCCGCCGCGGCGAGCTCGATCGCCCGCCGCATCGCGGCCGCCTTGTGCTCGGTCTCCTCGAACTCGCGCTCGGGGACGCTGCCGGCGACGATGCCGGCGCCGGCGTGAACGTGGGCGATCCCATCGCGCAGGACGGCGCTCCGGATCGTGATCGCGGTGTCGAGATTGCCATCGTAGCCAAGGTAGCCGACCGCGCCGCCGTACAGCCCGCGCCGCTCGCGCTCGGCGTTGGCGATCAGCTGCATGGCCCGGACCTTGGGCGCGCCCGACAGCGTGCCGGCCGGGAATACGGCCCGGAGCGCGTCGAGGGCGTCGGCGCCGGGCCGAAGCCGCGCCTCGACGTGGCTCACGAGGTGCAGCACGTGGCTGTACTTCTCGACCTCCATGTACTTCGTGACCGCCACGGTCCCGGGCTTCGCCACCCGGCCCAGGTCGTTGCGGCCGAGGTCGACGAGCATCACGTGCTCGGCGCGCTCCTTGGGGTCCTTCTGGAGCTGCTCGGCGAGGAGTTGGTCCTCGGCCTCGGTGGCGCCGCGCGGACGCGTCCCGGCGATGGGGTGCGTCGTGAGGCGGTCGCCCACGGCCTGGACGAGCAGCTCCGGGCTGGCCCCAACGACCTCGAACGAGGGCATCCGGACGTAGAACAGGTAGGGGCTCGGGTTGACCCGGCGCAGGGCCCGGTACAGCTCGATGCCCGGCATCGGACGCCCGCCGGCGCCCACCGGCAGCTCGATCGACTGGCGCCGGGCGAGGACGACCTGGATCGCCTCGCCGGCCGCGATCGCGTCCTTCGCCACCCGGACCGCGTCCTCGTACTCCTCGCGCCGCAGGCTGGTCCGGATGTTCGCGTCGCCGATCGCCGCCGACGGGCCGCCCGCCGGACCGGAGCGCGCGAGGCCGGCCATCTCGGCCGTGGTCGGGCGCGCCGTGCGCTCGAGCGCCTCGAAGATCGCCCGCTCCGCGATCGCGTAGCGGCCCTCGAGGTCGGGCGTCTCGGTGTGGAGCGACGCGATCGCGGACAGGGTGTGGGTGAGATGGTCGAAGACGAGCACGAGGTCCGACTCGATGAACGCCGCCGTGGGCACCCCGACCGGATCGGCCACCGGCAGCGGGACGGTGGGCTCGAACGACGAGACGGCGTCGTAGGCCAGGGCACCCACCGCGCCACCGGTGAAGCGCGGCATGCCCTCGAGCGGCACGACCCGCCGACGGGCCACGAACGAGCGCAGTGCGGCCAGCGGGTCCGCGGCGGCGGACACGTCCACCGGCAGGTCGGGATCGTAGGCGGAGACTTCGAGCGGACGGGTCTGGAGGTGGCTCCGGCCGTCGCGGACCTG
Source organism: Chloroflexota bacterium (assembly GCA_016875645.1). GTDB lineage: Bacteria > Chloroflexota > Limnocylindria > Limnocylindrales > CSP1-4 > VGPE01. The sequence continues at coordinate 2,646 of VGPE01000184.1, read as the reverse complement.
GAGCAGCCGCCGCGGCCCGACACCGACGAACGAGTAGCGCCCGAGGCGCGCCCCACCTTCGACCGATTCGAGCAGGTAGCCGGGTCCGCCATCGTCGAGGCGCAGGAAGGCGCCGATCGGCGTCTCGAGGTCGGCCGAGCGGGTGGCGCGCAGCAGGATCGTGTCGGCGGACGCAGCGAGGCGTTTCGCCTGGCCGAGGCTGAGCGGATCGCTGGTGACCATGCGCGGCTCCTCAAGCGGCTGGGCCCGGACCGGCTGTCCCGCTCCGAGAATCAGAACGACCTCTCGTCTCCGGGACGAAAGGTCGGGCCTTCCGCGGTGCCACCCTCATTCGGCGATGCCGCACTCGGTGACCGACGGGAACGGCTCGGGGCCGTCCGATCGGCGCTGCCCTGTATCGCTGGCGCTCTGCGCCGGAGCCTACTGGTCACCGCTGCGTGCCGGCTGGCATCGCCGCGGGTTCGTTCGGTCCGGAGGCTCCCGGGTCCATTCGCCGTCGTCGCCGTCCCGGTTCGCACCGACCACCGGGTCTCTGGTTCGGCAGAGCGACGGGTACTCGTCCCGTTCATCGCCCGTCTTCAACTGTGGCGCGGAGTCTAGGCAGGCTCCGCGACGAGTGTCAAGCGGGGCGGCGGGCATCGGCGCGCCGCCCCGCCGGAGGTCACTCGAGTGGCGCGAGGGCGATGTCCGGCAGGAACCCGCCCTCGGTGAGGTCGAGCGGCCCGTCGACCGCCTGGTATCCGAAGGCCTGGATGAGCAGGCCGTAGATCCCCGGCGCCACCGCGGGCTCGGTCGAATATTCCCCGTCGGGATCGGTGATCGCCGTGGCGGCAACCTGGGTCTCGTCGGGGTTGTCGTACCAGGCCCCGATGTCCACGCCGGGCTGAAGGATCGTGACGAAGGCGAACTCGATCGGATCGCCGGTGTCCGCGTTGATGACGCGGCCGACGACGTTGATGGAGCCCGCCGGCTGGTCGGCCTTGATCTCGGTTTTGACGAGCGTGACCTGGCGCAGCGTCCCGCCGACGAAGACCGACAGCGCGTGCTCGCCGTTGGGGAACGCCTGTCCTTCGCCCGCGTTGAGCCCCGCCCAGACGCAGTTTTCAGACGGACCCGCCCATTGGAACTCGCCGACCGCGTCGATGACCCGTTCGACCGGGTCCCACCAGACGTTGTAGACATCCTCGCCCTCGGTCATGCCGGTGGCGTTGAACACGGCCGCGATCCGGTTGGTGCCGGCCGGGTACGTGTCGACGATGTCCGTGTCCGTGGCCGCGCACGGATCCAGCGCGGTGGACCAACCGCCGGCCTCGTATGCCTCCGTGCCCGTCCCGGCCACCACGTACGGCGTCGTGTACGAGTCGCCGGCCGCGGCCGCAACGAGCAGCGGGTGGATCACGGCTGGCAGTTAGCCCCAGACCCGGGGCTGCGGCCCGTAGGCGGGATTGAAGGTGGGCAGCGCGAGTCCTGCACCGGACCCGTCGACGACGACCAGGGCGCCGGCCGCGCCGGATGGGCCGGGCACGTCGGTCGCCATCCAGGATGGATCGATATCCGTGATGCGCCAGTCGGGGCCGACTTCGGCGATGCGCCCCGACCATGCGCGCGGCGTGATCGGGCCGCCGATGACGAGGTCGCCGGCGTCCACGACGATCACCTCGTTGCCGACGGCGTGCGTGGCCGCCGAGGCGCGGACGGCCGCAAACAACACGCCAGGCGCCGGGTCCAGCGCCACGACCGCGAGATCGAGATAGCCGTCCGCGGCCAGCACCTTGCCGTTGTAGGTGGACGAGGCGGGCTGGCCGATCGCCGGCGAGGCGTGGACCGTGATGGTCTAAACCGTCGCCGGGATGCTCCAGTCGTGATACCCGACCGCCACTCCCGGCGCATCCGGTGCGACGAGGTTGGCGGGCGCCAGGATGACGCCGGTTTCGTCGATGATCAGGCCGTAACCGGCCTTCGTGAACGGGTTGCCATTGCGGTCGATGCCCTCGACCTCGATCTGGACGAACGCCGTCGGGTTGATCGGGACGTCGACTTCGACCGGCCCCCCGTCGGGCCCCGTGGTGGGGTTTGGTGAAGCGGCAAGGGCTGGGCCGCTGGCCGCCAGGACGAAGGACAGGGCCAGCGTGAGGACGCCGAACCAGCGGTGGCCGGCGCGGGGCAGGCTCGTCATCGTCACACCCCCACCGATCGGACGAACGCGTCGAAGGCGCCGAGCGAGTCCTCGAACCGGTCAGCCGGGCCCTCGGTCGAGATGACGAGCACCCGGTCGCCGTCCTCGAGGAAGACGTCCCGCGCCTGGATCACCTGGGGCACCCTGCCCTCGCGCTCCACCACGAAGGCGTAGGTCACGGCCTCGCCGGTGCGATTGCCGATCGTGACCTGCTCGCGCGCGATGGGCTGATAGGCCGAGAGCAACTGCGCCTTGGCGCTGATGTACAGGTCGGCCGCCTCCTGGAAACCGCGGCCGCCAGCGGCAGTTCGCGATACGAGGTAGCGGTGGCCCGGGATCCGCGGATCGTGGGCGACGAAGAGCAGATCGCCGGCCCCCGGCTGGTAGACCCAGTCAACGGGGATGGACGCGCTCACGCCGCCGCTGCTGACGGACCGGGTCTGGCTCTCGGTGAAGGTCTTGACCGCCAG
>VGPE01000183.1 GCA_016875645.1 Chloroflexota bacterium | reverse complement strand
CCGTCGTCGCGGCCAAGCGAACCGCGCCCGACCCACGCCACCTCGCCCATGGCCCCGAGCTCGTCGAGGAGGCGCGGCTGGTAGCCGGGCACGCGCGACGGCAGGATGTCCCGCTCCAGCACTGAGCCGGGACCGCGACCCCGGAGAGCTGGTCAACGACCTCGGCCAGGCGCTCCAGGGCCGCTGAGCCGCGGAGCCCCGGCGCCGCCGAGCCGACCGCCGCCACGCCATGCCATGCCGGCAGGAAGCGCGCCAGCGCCGCAGGCTCCACCGGCTCCACCTCGCGTCGCAGGCGTGCCAGGAAGCGACGGCGCAGCTGTCGCAGAATCTCGGGATCGCACCACTCGCGCTCGGCACCCCCGGGCCGGAACTCGCCGCGCAGGATCGCGCCCGAGGCCAGCAGACGTTCCAGCGCGTCGTCCACGATCCCCCCCCCGGCAGCCCCCAGCGTCGGGCGGGTTCGATCGAGAGGAACGGGCCGTGGGTGCGCGCCCAGCGAGCGACCAGCCCATCGAGTGCGCCCGAGGCCGGGCCCAGGAACGCCGACGGGACCCCCGCCGGTGGCTGAACCCCCACCGCATCGCGGTACCGCGCCACGTCTTCCATGGCGATCCAGCGCGGCTCGCCGGCGATCCGCACCTGCGCGGCCCGACGCGACCCCTCCAACTCCCGGAGCCAGCCGGCCACCGCCGGCGCACCGCCCTCCGCGCGCGCCCCGAGCTCGGGGTCTGACAGGTCGCCCAGGCGCCGCAGCAGGTCGTGCAACTGGTCGGCGGTCCGGACCTGCCGATCCTCGGCGAGTGCCTGGACGGCCATCTCGAGGTCCGCCAGCGCGGCCGGGTCCAGCAGCTCGCGCAGCTCCTCCTGGCCCAGCAGCTCGCGCAGCAGGTCTCGATCGAGGGTCAGGGCCTGGGCACGCCGCTCCGCCATGGGCGCGTCGCCTTCGTACATGTAGGCGGCGATGTAGTCGAACAGGAGCGAGCTTGCGAATGGCGTGGCGCGCACCGTCTCCACGGAGTGGACGGCGATTTCGCGCCGGCCGATTCCCGCGAGCAGCTCGCGCAGCGCCGGCAGGTCGAACACGTCCGACAGGCACTCGCGGTATGTCTCCACCAGGATCGGGAACGAGCCGTAGCGGCTGGCGACCGACAACAGGCCGGCCGCCCGCTGGCGCTGCTGCCAGAGCGGCGTCCGCTGCCCGGGACGCCGGCGGGGCAACAGAAGCGCCCGCGCCGCGTTCTCCCTGAACCGCGACGCGAACAGCGCCGACGAGCCGACCTGGGCCACGATCAGGTCTTCGACCTCGTCGGCCTCGGGAAAGAGCAGGGCCTCGACCCCGTCGAGGTCGCCCTCGGGCAGGCGGATCGCGATCCCGTCGTCGGACCAGATGGACTGCACCTCGGCCCCGAGGTGCTCGGCCAGCCGCGCTTCGAGCGCGAGCGCCCACGGCGCGTGAACCCGCGCTCCGAACGGCGTCAGGAGGCACAACCGCCAGTCACCCAACTCGTCGCGGAAGCGCTCCACGACCACCCGCCGATCGGTCGGCAGCGCACCCGCCGCCTCTCGCTCGTCCTCCAGGTAGGCCACCAGGTTCTCCGCCGCAAGCGGGTCGAGGTCGTGGCGCTCGCCCAGCCGGGCCAGCACCGCCGCCCGTCCGCGCACACCACGCCCCAGGTCGGCCTCGATCTCGCGCACGAATTCGCCGAGCGCGCGCCCGAGCTCGATCGGCCGGCCGACGGCATCGCCATGCCAGAACGGCAGCTTGCCGGGCTCGCCGGGGGCCGGCGAGACGGTCACCCGATCGTGGCCGATCTCCTCGATCCGCCATGATGACGCGCCCAGCGTGATCACCTCGCCGACGCGCGCCTCGTAGACCATCTCCTCGTCCAGCTCTCCGACACGGCGGCCCACCTGGCCCGGCTCGCCCACGAGGAACACGCCGAACAGCCCGCGATCCGGGATGGTCCCGCCACTCGTGATCGCCACGACCCGGGCATCACGCCGGCCGTCGATCGTGTCGGCCACCCGGTCCCGGACGATGCGTGGCTTGAGCTCAGCGAACTCGTCCGACGGGTATGCCCCGGCGAGCATCGCCAGCACGCCTTCGAGCGCCTCGCGGCCCAGTGTCTCGAACGGCGCGGCGCGTCCGACGGCCTCCGCGATCTCACCGACCGCCCAGCGGTCCATGACGGTCATCGCGACGATCTGCTGCGCCAACACATCGAGCGGATTCCGCGGCAGCGTCGTGGTCTCGATGGCGCCCTCGTGCATCCGGGCCGTCACGACCGCGCACTCCAGCAGGTCGCCGCGGTACTTGGGGAAGATCACGCCGCGACTGGGCGCGCCGACCTGGTGCCCCGCCCGGCCGATGCGCTGCAGGCCGCGCGCCACCGAGGTGGGCGATTCCACCTGGATCACGAGGTCCACCGCCCCCATGTCGATGCCGAGCTCCAGGGAGGAGGTCGCCACGAGCGCCGGCAGCCGGCCGGCCTTGAGTTCCTCCTCGATCGCCACGCGCTGCTCGCGGGCGATGGAGCCATGGTGGGCACGGACCAGCTCCTCGCCGGCGAGTTCGTTGAGCCGCTGCGCCAGGCGTTCCGCGAGCCGGCGACTGTTGCAGAAGACGATCGTGGAGTGGTGGGCGCGGATGAGATCGAGGATGCGCGGGTGAATCGCCGGCCAGATCGAGACCCGTGCCTCCGGGCCGGCGGCGGGTCCGCCGGGCTGCTCCTGGAGCGGCAGCGGCTCGCCCAGGCGCGAGAGGTCTTCGACCGGAACGATGACCTGCAACTCGAGCGGCCTGCGCGCGCCCGCGTCCACGATCGCGACCTCGCGCCCCGGCCCGACCCCGGCCAGGAACCGGGCAATGGTGTCCAGCGGCCGCTGCGTGGCCGACAACCCGATCCGCTGCGGCGGCCTGGGCGTCAGCCGCTCCAGCCGCTCCAGCGAGAGCGCGAGATGGGCGCCCCGCTTGGTTCCGGCGATGGCGTGGACCTCGTCCACGATCACGTGCTCCACGGTCCGCAGGCTTTCGCGCGCCTGGCTGGTCAGCAGCAGGTAGAGCGATTCGGGCGTGGTGATCAGGATGTCCGGCGGGCGGCGCGCCATCTGGCGCCGCTCCTCGGCCGACGTGTCGCCCGTCCGGGAGGCGATGCTCACCGGCGCCACCGGCTCGTTGAGGCGCGCGCCCGCGAGGGCGATGCCCGCCAGTGGCGCCCGGAGGTTGCGCTCCACGTCATAGGTCAGCGCCTTGAGCGGCGAGATGTAGAGGACACGGGCTCCGCGCGCCTGCCGATCGGCGGGCGCGCGAACCGTCGCGGCGGCCGGCGCACAATCGGCGGGCCGGGTCAACCGGTCGATGCACCACAGGAACGCAGCGAGCGTCTTGCCGCTGCCCGTCGGGGCATGGATAAGCGTGTGGTGCCCGGCCGAAATCGCCGCCCAGCCGTCGGCCTGGGCCTTCGTCGGAGTCTCGAAGCTGGCGTGGAACCACGCGCGGACCGCGGGGCTGAAGCGCTCCAGCGGATCGCCCGCAGATGGCTCGGGAACTTGCGCGGGACGTCGGACCACGAGGCGCTCAAGTATAGCCGCCGGCACCGGATATCGATCATCTGTTCGAATCGGTTTGTGCTGTGATGGGCGGTGTGATGAGCGACCTGCCGATCGCCGGCTACACCGATCGCCTGAGCGTTCGGCCGGGCGAATCGATCCGGGTGATGGTCAGTGCCGACGTCCCCTACCGCGCGGACGTGGTCCGCCTGATCAGCGGCGAATCGGCGCGCGACGGGAGCGGCTTCCGGGAGGAAGTCGTGGCCGCGATCCCCGCCTCGAACCACCCGGGCCGCCGGCAGCCGTACCACCTGGGCTCGTACGGGATCATCCCTGTCGATGCTGCCTTTGCGCCGGTCGGGCCGTTCACCGTGACATGCTTCCTCTTCCCCACCACGCCAGGTCGACGCCGCCAGGCCCTGCTCGCGACGAACCGCTGGCAGCTGGCCATCGACCCTGCCGGTGGACTGGTCTTCGCCGCCGGCGCAACGGAGGCGCACACGGGCGTGCCACTGCCCGCGTCACGCTGGGTCTTCGTGGCCGCCTCGGTGGATCCGGCTCGCGGCGAGGCGCTGCTCGTGCAGCGACCCGTGCCGATCTGGCCGGCCGAACCCGCAGCCGCGAGTGTCCGGCGGGCGCTGGTGGTCCCCGAATCGCACCTCGCGCGCCACGGCGCTCCTGCGCCCCTCCTGCTGGCCGCCAGACCGACCGCCGATGGCCCGGTCGATCTCCTCAACGGCCGCCTCGACCGTCCTCGCATCATCGGTGCGGCACTCGACGAGGCCGATCTGGCGCGCCTGGCCCTCGACGTGTCACCGGCGGCCCTCGGCATGCCGGTCGTGGCCGATTGGGACTTCGCGCAGGAGATCGCGGGCGACCGCATCGTGGACACCGGGCCTCGCGGCCGCCACGGACGCCTCGTGAACCTGCCCACCCGCGCGGTCACCGACCACACCTGGACCGGGCGCGAGCACGACTGGCGACTGGCGCCTGAAACCTACGCCGCGATCCACTTCCACGACGACGACCTCGAGGACGCGGGCTGGGCCCCCGACTTCACCCTGGACCTGCCGTCCGACCTGCCGAGCGGCATCTACGCGGCACGCCTGATTGCGACTGCGGGCATGGACGGTCCGGGCCCTGAACCGGCCCAGGACCATGTCCCGTTCTTCGTCCGCGCGCCCGCCGCCCGTGCGACGGCGCCCCTGCTGTTCCTCCAGTCCACGAACACCCACCTGGCCTACGCGAACTGGCACCTGCTCATCTCCGACGAGATGGCGCGCCAGCGCGGCTACCCGGCGCCCTACCCGTTGCAGCCCGAGCAGCGCTACGCGATCGCCAACAACCTCCTGAGCCTCTACGACCATCACTCCGACGGGACGGGCGTCTGCTATTCGAGCCGCCTGCGGCCGATCGTGAACATGCGCCCGAAGATGAACGATCAGTCCTCGCCGGACGGGATCGGCTACGCGCACGGCCTCAAGGCCGACCTCCAGCTGGCGGGCTGGCTGACCGACGCCGGCTTCGACTACGACATCGCGACCGACGAGGACCTCCACGCGGACGGCCTCGACCTCCTCGCCTCCTACCGCACCGTGCTGACGGGAACGCACCCCGAGTACTGGAGCGAGGCGATGCTCGACGCGGCGGAGGCGTACCTCGCCGGGGGCGGCCGGCTGATGTACCTGGGCGGCAATGGCTTCTACTGGGTGACCTCGTTCGACACGGCGCGGCCGCACGTGATCGAGGTCCGCCGCAGCAACGGCTCGCGCGCCTGGTCGGCGAACGTCGGCGAGTACCACCACAGCACCACGGGCGAGATGGGCGGCCTCTGGCGCGAGCGCGGCCGTGCGCCACAGCGCCTGGCGGGCGTGGGTTTTGCGGGCCAGGGCGGGGGGCGGGCGCAGCCGTACCGGCGGACGGCGGCGGCTGCGGATCCGCGGGCGGCCTGGATCTTCGAGGGGGTCGGGGCCGAATCCGTCGGCTCGGCCGGACTCGTCATGGACGGCGCGGCAGGCTTCGAGATCGACCGCGCGGACCACGCGCTCGGGACGCCGCCGCATGCACTGGTCGTCGCGACCGCAACCGGCTTCTCCGACCTGTACCAGCACGCGATCGAGGAGGTCCCGATGAGCAACTCGCTCCAGGGCGGGACGATCGAACCGCGCGTCCGGGCCGACATGGTCTTCTTCGAGACGCCCAACGGGGGCGCCGTGTTCTCCGTGGGCTCGATCGCGTACGCGGGCAGCCTGCTGATCAATGCCGGCGACAACGACATCGCGCGGATCACGGCCAACGTCCTGCGGCGGTTCCTGGATCCGCG
>VGPE01000182.1 GCA_016875645.1 Chloroflexota bacterium | reverse complement strand
CCCCGCAGACGCCGAGTCCGACACCGAGCCCGAGCCCAACGCCCAAGCCGACCCCGAGCCCGGCGCCCACCCGCGACCCGTACGCGGGCTTGTTTTTCGAGTGCTTCGGCATCGGCTTTCCGTCCGAAGCGCTGCTCGGCGACGTCGACACGCCCGCCGCGCCATCGGCCGGGGAGTTCATCCGCTGGCTCAACGAAGACCGCGAGCCGAACTGGCCGACCGAGGGCTGGCGCCTGCTCGCTGAAGCGAGCACGGGGACGCTGTACGGGGTCCGCGCCCCGGACGGAGCGGCGAGCCCCGCGTACGTCGTGACGATCCGTGAAACCGGGGACGGCTGGCAGGCCGAGGATTCGGGCGCCTGCACGCCGACCGTCCATCTCGAGGCCGGCATCGGCGCGGCCACGTGGGAGACGGCGGATACCATCGGCGCCGGCACCACCGGCTTCGTGGCGCTTGTGACCGAGGTGGCCTGCGCCAGCGGCCAGTCGTCCGAAGATCGGATCGTCGCGCCGCGGATCACCGTCGAACCGGACGCAATCACCGTCACGTTCGGTGTCGCGCCGCTCAAGGGCGACCAGGACTGCCAGGGCAACGAGCCCTCACCCTACGAGGTGACCCTGCCCGAACCGCTGGGTGACCGAGAGCTGCGGGACGGCGGGATCTATCCCGCGCACGTCGTCTACCCGTAGCGGGCTTGCCATCGGTCGCGCCGGCCCGACGGCCGGCGCGACCGACGATGCCGGCTACAGCGTCAGGTCGAAGACCTGGTTGAGCGCGGACAGGTTGTGCGCAATCAGCGCGGTCGAGACGATCTCGACGAGCGCAGCGTCCGACAGGCCGAGCGCCCGGACCCGGTCCACGTCCGCGTCGGTCACGTCGCGCGGCTGATAGGCAGCCTTGAGGCCGAACTCGACGATCGTCCGCTGGCGCTCGGGCAGCTCGTTCTTGCGGCGATCGAAGTCCTGGGCGATCGCCACCCAATCGTCGGCCGCACCCTCGAACCGCGCAGCGCCCGCGTGGTAGGGCGTGCACAGCACGTTCTCGTCGCCCTCGTTGCGCGCGGACGCTGCGATGGCCAGAAGCTCCTTGGTCGCCGAATCCACCTCGCCTTCCTTGGCCGAGTGGTATTCGGTCAGAAACCAGGCGTAGTAGATGTCCGGCTTGAGCGCCAGCGCGCGCAGCGTCGGCGCGTCCTCGATCTTCGCCGCGTCGGGCGGGATCCCCGGCACGTGGCGGAGGCCCTGGCGAATGAGCTCGAAGTGGCGCTGCAGAACGGGCGGGGCCTCGCGGTCGAGACGATCGATCTCTTCCTTGCGCGCGATCGCGATGCGCTGGCGGGGCAGGGTCGGGGTGGTCACGGGATTCGTCTCCGTCTGGGTCATCAACCTGCGCTGGTGGCCGGCGCCGGCCCGGCCACGGGGCGGGGCGCCCGATGCGGCATTCGACGGCCACCCACTGGTCAACGGTGCGGGAAACGAAGCGGCCGCAGCCCAGCGCATCTGGACCGCGGCCCGCGGGACCGATCTGAGGCGCGCGTCAGGTGTTGGAGCGCGCGCAGGCCCTCAGACCACGTCCTCCGCACGGCGGGGCCGCCGACGGAGACACCTACACATGTCGCGCGCCCCGGTTCGTGACGTCATGCCGGCAGTGTGCCACCTCGGACGAGGCACACGCAAGCGCCGCGCCTCACCCAGGCGGCAGGTAGCGCAGGTACTGGGCGACGAAGTCCACCCCGACCAGCCGTGAGAAGGCCTCCTGCAGCCGTCGCGTGACCGGCCCCGGGACGGCGCCCACTCGCATCGGCCGCCCGTTGATCGACGCGACCGGGCAGACGCACAGGCTGGTTGAAGTCACGAACGCCTCATCGGCGGTCGCAGCGTCGAAGAGGTCCACGTCGCGCTCGTCGGCCGGGATGCCCTCGGCGGCCGCCAGCTCCAGGACGGCGTCGCGGGTGATCCCGGGCAGCACGAAGCGTGCCTGCGGCGTGGCGAGCCGCCCGCCCTTCACCACGAAGATGTTGGCGCCGCCCCCTTCGCCCAGGTTGCCGTGCTCGTCGAGCAGGATGGCCCAGGCGCCCGGGTCCACGTCCCGCACCTGCTGCGCGCCGAGCATCAGGTTGAGCAGGTTGGTGGTCTTGGCCTGCGGGCTCAGCGCCCAGGGCGGCGTGCGGCAAAGCGAGGAGGTGACCACGCGCACGCCGTCGCGGTAGCCGGCGGCTCGGGTCGCGAAGGGGATCGGCAGCGATTCCACGATGAGCGTCGGGCGGCCGTCGCCGCCGTGCTCGCGCGGCACCCCGCGCGACACTCGCTGTGTGACCCAGACGTCGTCCCCGGCGATCTCCGCGTTCCGACCGGCGACCTCGTGGGTGATCGCGGCCAGTTCCGCGCGCTCCATCGGCGGCTCGATGCCGAGGTATGCCATGGAGCGCCAGAGCCGGTCGAGGTGCTGGTCGAGGCGGAACACGCGGCCGCCGAGGGTGCGCTCCGTGTCGTACACGCCCTCGCCACGGACCGCCGCCGCATCGCGGAAGGAGATCCGGACCTCCGATTCGGGGATGATCTCGCCCCGGTACCAGGCCACCCGCTCGCCTGCCATCAGCCCTCCAGTGTCGCCCGCCGCCGACGGCGAGCGCCGGTCTTTCGTCCTGTCCGTCGTACGGATGGGGGCGGTGGTATGTGCCGTTTCCGCACGTCTCACCAGCCCCAACGGTACCGCGGCCCGAATTCGGCCGATTCCCGGCGCTCGGGCGCGGCAGTCCGCGCGGACAACCGCCCCGAGTGGTATTGCGGAGGAACCAGAGCACGCACTCCGCGGGGCGGCCCCCGCGCCCCCGGACCGGTGCCAGGTTCCTGTCCCGGGCTGCCGCGCGGCGACCCCGGCCGCCGCCGGCGCGATTCCGCACGCGAAGTTGGCCGGCGCACCGGACGCCGGCCGATCCGCCCGCGGCGAGCGCTGGCAGCCCCACGCAGTCGCGCGGCGGAGGCGACGGAGCGAACTCCCGTCCCGAACCGGGGTCGCGGGGTCACCCCGCGCTGCTACGCTCGGGACGCGACGCCGAGGAGGGATCGGACCGGTGGACCTGCTGCTGCGCCACGGGCGCGTCATCACGATGGACGCGGAGCGCCGCATCCTGGCCGACGGGGCGATCGCAATCGAGGGCGGCCGGATCCGGGCGATCGGGCCGGACCGCGAAGTCGGTGTGGCGCACGCAGCCGCGGCAGAGCAGACGCGTGATCTCGGCGGTGCCCTGGTGCACCCGGGGTTCGTGGACGCCCACGCGCACACCTCGAGTGATCTGATCCGCGGGTTCACGCCCAAGGCGGACCCCAACTGGGACCCGATCGACCACGCGTTCTACGGCCCCGACGGTCCGGACGGCGACTACCTGGGCGCGCTGCTCTCCTGCATGGAGATGCTCCGCAATGGGATCACCACCTTCTGCGATACGGGCTCGTCGCGCGACCTTGCGCGGACGGCACGCGCCATCAACGAGGTGGGCGTCCGCGGCATCCCCGGCCACCTCATCTTCGACGTGCTGGCCGGGCCGGACATGGAGCCCCTGGTCCACTCCACCGAGGAGTGCCTGGAGCGGATCGAGCGCCAGGTCGAGGCGTACCCGTTCCGCGGTGAGGGCCGAGCCTGGTGCGCAGTGACGTTGTCCGGGATGGGCCTCAGCTCCGACCGGCTGCTCAAAGCCGCGGCCGCGCTGGCGGAACGCGCGGGCGTGCCCATGGTCATGCACCAGTCATGGGGCGCCAACGAGGTGGCGGCGTCCGAAAAGCAGCACGGGGCGCGGCCGCTCTTCCACCTCGCCGACCTCGGGATCCTGGGCCCGAACCTGACGCTGGTCCACATGATCCGCCTCGACGACGCGGAGGTGGACCTGGTTGCCCGCTCCGGAGCGAACGTTGTCCACTGCCCGAATGCGTCCCTGCGCCGGGGCAAGGGCGCGATCCGCGTGGGCCGCTTCCCGGAGCTGGTCGACGCCGGCGTGCCCGTCGCGCTCGGATCGGACGGAATGGGCGGCAAGCGCGATATGGCGCGTCAGATGCACCTGGCCATCGGCGTCCAGCGAGAGGTGCGCGACCAGTACCCGGTCTTGACGGCGGAACAGGCGCTGGAGATGGCGACGCTCAACGGGGCACGCGCCGTGGGACTCCAGGGCGAGATCGGGGCGCTGGCGGTCGGAATGCGGGCCGACGTCGTGATCCACACCCTCGACCGGCCCGAGGCGCACCCGCGCTGGGCGGACCCGGTCGACTCGCTGGTGTTCTTCGGCCAGTCGGCGACCGTGGACACGGTGCTCGTCGACGGCGAGATCGTGCTTGACGGCGGGCGGTTCACCCGCCTGGACGCGACCGATGCCTATCGGCGGATCGACGAGGCGGCGGCCGGCTTCGAGGCGATGCTGGGCCGCACGGCCTTCGCGGCCTGGCCGATCGTCGACTGAGCTCGTGGATCTCGCCGGCCGCGTCGCCCTGGTCACGGGCGGCGGCACGGGCCTCGGGCGCGAGATCGCGCTGGCGCTGGCGGCGACCGGCGCCGCGGTGGCGGTCGGGTACAGCCGATCGGCCGCGGAAGCCGACGCAACGGTTGCCGAGATCGTGGACGGCGGCGGCCGGGCCGTCGCGATCGGCGCGGATCTCGCCGAATGGGTGGGCGCCGAGGCGCTCGTCGGGGCCGCGGAGCGCACGCTGGGTCCGCTCGACGTGGTCGTCAACAACGCGGGCATCACCCGCTTCGTCCCGTTCCGCAGCGTGGACGCGGTCACCGCCGAGGATTGGGACTCGATGTTCGACGTGAACGTGCGGGCCATGTTCGCCGTCGCGCGCGCGGCCGCGCCGGGCATGCTCGCACGCGGACGCGGCCGGATCCTCAACGTGGCCTCCAACTCCGGCCTGACGGCCGAGGGCTCGTCGATCCCCTACGTCGTCTCGAAGAGCGCCGTGATCGGCCTGACACAGGCGCTCGCGCGCGCACTCGCACCGGCGGTGCTGGTCAACGCGATCGCGCCCGGCTGGATGGAGACGCGCTGGCTGGAGCGCTACATCCCGGCCGAGCGGCGGGCGAGCCTTGCGGCGTCGCCGGTGCAGCCGGCCGCCGTAGCGGATGTTGCGACGGCCGCCCTGGCGCTGATCGCGAATGATTCCATCACGGGCGAGGTGCTGGTGGTGGACCGGGGCGAGCGCTGGCGCCCCGAAGCCGGGTGAGCGCTCGCCGGATCAGGGGGTCGTGACCGACGCCGCCAGCGCGTCGAGCTGTACCGCGGACAACTCGCCGGTGAGGCGTCGCGCGACGGTCCCGTCCGCGTTCACGACCACCCAGTACGGGAAGGCGCTCAGTCCGTACGACGCAGCGATCTGGCCGCTCCGGTCGACGATGACCGGCACGCTCCAGCCCTCGCGTGCCAGCCAGGCTTCGGGCGGGTAGTTGGGGTACGTGGGATCGATAGCCGTCGCGACCGAGATCAGGTCGAGTCCCGCCAGGACGGAGCCCGCGGCGACCCAACGCTGGACGACCGGAACCTCGGCCTGGCAATGCGAACACCAGTGCGCGAGGAAGAGGAGCAGCTTTGCGCGGCCATCGCGACGGATGGCGACCGGCGTCCCGTCGAACGACGCGCCCTCCACCTCCGGGATGACCTGGCCAACGGCGGCATCCGCGGGCCCCGGCGAGAACCGCGGCAGGGGTGCCTGCGTGGCCGCGGCCGACGGCGCTGCGCCCGAGGGGACGGAGGATCTCGAGCCGGCCGGAGCCGACGAGCCAGCGGCGCCCGGCGGGATGGTCGACGCGCCGGACGGCCCGGGGACGCCGGACTGGCCGGGCCCCTGCAGCGAAGCGAAGATCGCGATCAGGGCCGCCCCGACGATGATCGCTGCCCCGATGATGAGCGGGGTTCGATTGG
>VGPE01000181.1 GCA_016875645.1 Chloroflexota bacterium | reverse complement strand
GGATCCAGTCGGTCATGCCGGAGATCGAGGTGACGCCCCCGTGAGCTGCGGCCCGTCGGGTGGCGTGCTGCCCTCGGCGGTGGCCGTCCCTGGCCCGCGAGGTCGTCGGCCGTCCAGGTCCTCGGTGCCGCCTGCGTCACCGGCCGATCGACGCGCAGGTCACGTGGCGGGCGCCGGGTCCGACCGGGTCCGACCCTACGTCAGCGCCCGGGCGGCCTGGTTGACGACCTCGAGCAGCGGCCCTGGGAACAGGCCGATTGCAATTGTCAGGAACGACGCGGCCCACAAGCCTGCCCAGACCAGGTTGCCATGGCGCGGTGGCGCGCCCTCGGTTGTCGGCTCCCGCATGAACATGTAGACGACGACGCGCAGGTAGTAGAACGCCGCCGCGGCCGCATTGAGGACCGCGATCACCGCCAGGATCGTGTTCGCGCCGCCGGCCTGGACCGCGGCGAGAATCACATACGCCTTGGCGAAGAATCCCGCGAACGGCGGAATGCCCGTCAATGACAGCAGGAACAGGGTCATCAGGATGCCGAGCACCGGCTCGCGCCGGCCAAGGCCCGCGAACGTGTCCAGGTGGCTGGTGACGCCCGGCCGTCGCTGGAGCGCGGCGACCACCGCGAATGCGCCCAGGTTCATGAAGGTATAGGCCGCACCGTAGTAGAGCAGGCCCTCGAGGCCTTCGATCCGCCCCCCGGCATATGCAGCGAGGCCCACCAGGATGTACCCGGTGTGCGCAATCGACGAGTACGCGAGCATGCGTTTGACGTTGGACTGGGTCAGCGCGACGAGGTTGCCCAGCGTCATCGTGAGCGCCGCAAGGACGATGACCACGATCTCCCAGTCAGCCTTGAGCGGGTCGAGCGCCCCGACGAACAGGCGCAGGACGAGGGCGAAGGCGCCGATCTTGGGTCCGACCGACAGGTAGCCAGTGACCGGCGTGGGCGATCCCTGGTATGCGTCGGGCGTCCAGTAGTGGAACGGCACCGCGGCGATCTTGAACGCGACACCCGTGGTCATGAACGCCAGCCCCATCGCGAGGCCCGGCGACAGCGCCGCCCCGCCAGCGGCGATCTCGGACAGGTGCGCGGCCACATCCGCCACACGCGTCGAGCCCGCGAGGCCCCAGGTGAACGCGAGGCCGAAGAGGAAGATGGCCGACGAGAAGGAGCCCAGAAGGAAGTACTTGATGGCACCCTCGGTGGAAAGGGCGTCGCGCTTCGCGAACGCCGCGAGCATGTAGCCGGGCAGCACCATCAGCTCGAGGCCCAGGAACATGAGCAGCAGGTCCGCTGACGCGGCGATCAGCATGGCGCCCGTCATGGCGAAGATCAGGACGACCGAGAACTCGGCGATCGGCAGGTCCCGCGATTCGAGGTAGTCGGGCGCGAACATGATGGTCAGGGCCACGAGTGCCACGAACAGCACATTGAGGAAGCTCGTCAGGGCGTCCTGCGTGTAGGCGCCGCCGAATGCGGTGCCCGGCGTCGCGGTCGCCGACAGGGCGGCGACGATGGCGAGGCCGACCAGGGCGGTGGTGATTGACAGGGCTTTGCGGCCAGGCCAGATCAGGTCCACGATCAGCACGGTGATCGCCAGGAGGATCGCCGCGACCAGCGGCGCAGCGGTGGAGAGGTCCTGCCAGGTCATCGCGCACACTGCCTCGCGGGCGATCTGCGAAGCTCGCGGCTTGCCCACTGCGCGGCTGCGAAGCCGCTCCGCACGCCTGAGTGCGCTCGCTCCGCCTGCTCGCTTGCGGAGCTGGGCGCTTGCAATTGCCTCGCCATCCGATGCGCGCCGGTTCGGATCATGCTCATCGCCAGAACGCCAGGTTGATCGCGTTGCCCGCCGTGGCGTCGCCGATCATCGCCGTGACCGTGCCCTGGACCAGCGTCAGCAGCAGTCCCGGAACAAGCCCGAACACGACCACCAGCGCGCCCAGCGGCACCAGCGTGAGCGTCTCGACCGGGCGCAGGTCCTCGAGGTGGTGCCCGATGCCTTTGAGGAACTCCGACACCTCGCCGAAGAAGACCCGCTGGAACATCCAGAGCAGGTACGCGGCGGCAGCGATCATCACGAAGGTGGCGACCACGGCTGCCCACGGGTTCACCGCGAACGTGCCGACCAACGTCAGGAACTCGCCAACGAAGCCCGATAGCCCCGGCAGGCCGGCCGACGCGAAAATGAAGAAGCCGAAGGCGACGGCGTAGACCGGCGTCCGCTCGGAGAGCCCCCCGTACTTCGCGATCGTCCGGTCGTGCGTCCGCTCGTAGATCACGCCGACCAGGAGGAAGAGGGCGCCGGTGATGAGGCCGTGGTTGATCATCTGCAGGATCGCCCCCTGGAGCGCCTGCTCCTGGAAGGCGAACACGCCCAGGGTCACGAAGCCCATGTGGCTGACCGACGAATAGGCGACCAGCTTCTTGAGGTCCGGCTGGACCAGCGCGACGATCGCGCCGTAGATGATCGCGATCAGGCTGAGCACGATGATGAGCGGCGCCCACGTCTGTGCGGCGTCCGCGAAGAGCGGCACCGCGAACCGGATGAACCCGTAGCCGCCGAGCTTTAGCAGGATGCCGGCCAGGATCACCGAGCCCGCGGTCGGCGCCTCGACGTGCGCATCGGGCAGCCAGGTGTGGAATGGGAACATCGGCACCTTGATCGCAAACGCGAGGAAGAAGGCACCGAACGCGAAGAGCTGGAGGGTGCCGTCGAATCCGAATCCGCGCAGTTGCTCGTAGTCGAACGCGCCGTTCCAGCTGCCGGTCGCAGCCTGGAAGGCGAACGCTGTGGCCAGGATGCCGACCAGCATCAGCAGTGAGCCGACGAGCGTATAGATGACGAACTTGATCGTGGCGTAGATGCGGTTGGCGCCACCCCAGATGCCGATGATCAGGTACATCGGCACCAGCACGACCTCGAAGAAGATGTAGAACAGGAAGAGGTCGAGGGCGACGAAGACCCCGATCATGCCGACCTCGAGGATCAGGAAGGAGATCATGTACTCCTTCACGCGGTCCTTGATCGGCCCGAAGCTCGCGAGGATGCTGATCCAGGTGAGCGTGGTGGTCAGGACCACCAGCGCGACGCTGAGCCCGTCGACGCCCAGTTTGTACTGGATGCCGAAGGCCGGAATCCAGTCGACCTCCTCGAGGAACTGGAAGCCCGGCCGGCCCGGCAGGAAGCCGACCAGCAGAAAGAGCGACAGGACGAACGTGACGAGCGCCGTCCCCAGCGCGACGGCCCGGACGAGGCCCACGGAGCCCCGCGGCAGGAATGCGATCAGGATGGCCCCGGCCAGCGGCACGAACGTGATCAGCGTGAGGATCGGCATGAGCGTGATGTCCATCGTCAGCGCCCGGCGATCACGAGGTAGGACCCCGCCATCACGATCAGGCCGATGGCGATGCCCAGCGCATAGTTCTGGACCCGCCCGGTCTGGACCCGCCGCAGGCCGCGGCCGGCATCCGTGGTCAGGACGCCGACGCCGTTGACGGTGCCGTCGACGACGACGCGGTCGAACCACCAGAGGAACGCCGCGATCCGGCCGCCGATGCGGATGAACAGCAGGTCGTAGAGCTCGTCAAACCACCACTTGTTGAGCGAGGCCCGATACGGGAAGGGCAGCCGCGCGCTCAGCCGCTGCACGGCCTCAGGCCGAGCCTGACCCCGCAGGCCCGGGAACTCCACGCCGAACAGCCGCAAGGCGATCACGATGCCGATGACAGCGATCGCCACGCTGGCGACGAGGAGTGCGCCGTCGATGCCGAAGACCTGGTATTCGTGGTGCTCGAGGTGCAGCAGCTCGCGCGCCTCGTGGAAGATCGGCTCGAGCCAGCCGTGCAGGAGCCCGTTCTCGGGCGGGAAGCCGATCGCGAGCCCGATGAACAGTGACGGGATGGCGAGCAGGATGAGCGGGATCGTCATGACCGCGGGCGACTCGTGGACGCGATCCCAGATCTCGCGCGGACCGCGGAACCCGCCCCAGAACGTGAGCCCGATCAGCCGGAACATGTAGAACGCCGTCATGCCCGCGACGAGCAGGCCGATCGCCCAGACCCACAGGAAGCCGTTCTTGAACGACTCGGCGAGGATCTCGTCCTTGCTGAAGAAACCTGCCAGCGGCGGGATCCCCGAGATGGCGATGGCGCCGATCGCCATGGTCGCGTAGGTGATGGGGATCTTCTTCGCAAGGCCACCCATGCGCCGCATGTCCTGCTCCTCGTGGACCGCATGGATCACCGACCCCGAGCCGAGGAAGAGCAGGCCCTTGAAGAAGCCGTGCGTCATGAGGTGGAAGATGGCCGCGGTGTATGCGCCGACGCCGAGCGCCGCGAACATGTAGCCGAGCTGGCTCAGCGTGGAGTAGGCCAGCACGCGTTTGATGTCGGTCTGGGTGAACGCGATGGACGCGGCGAGGATCGCCGTGAAGATTCCGACCGCGACGACGACCACCATCACTTCGGGTGCGTGGGCGAAGATCGCCCCCGTCCGCGCGACGAGGTACACGCCAGCGTTGACCATCGTCGCGGCATGGATGAGGGCCGAGACCGGGGTCGGGCCCTCCATGGCGTCCGGCAGCCAGACGTGGAGCGGGAACTGGGCGCTCTTGCCGACCGCGCCCGCGAAGATCAGCAGGGCGATCAGCGAGACGACCACCGAGTCCAGCTCGCCGATGCGCTCGATCACCTCACCGATGTTGAGGGTGCCGAGCTGGGACCAGATCAGCATGATCCCGAGGGCGAAGCCCACGTCGCCCACGCGGTTGACGATGAACGCCTTCTTCGCGGCCAGCGCCGCCGACCGCCGCCGGTACCAGAAGCCGATCAGCAGGTAGCTGCACAGGCCGACGAGCTCCCAGGCCACGAACACCACCAGGAAGTTGTCGGCCAGGACCAGGAGCAGCATCGAGAACATGAACAGGTTGAGGTAGGCGAAGAACCGCCAGTACCCCGGGTCATGGCTCATGTACCCGATCGAATAGATGTGGACGAGCATGCCGATGGTCGTTACGACGATCAGCAGCGCCGCAGTCAGCGCATCCACGTGGAACGCGATATCCACGTGGAAGGCGCCGGCCGGGATCCACTGCCAGAGCGCGATGGTCGCGCCGGCCTCGCCGAACGGCTCCTGGTGCGTCAGCACCGCGTACACCACGGCCATGCTGATCGCCCACGCGGCGATGACCGCCAGAACGGGGATCACCGACGCGCGCTTGCCGAGGCGACGGCCGATCAGCGCCGTGATCGCGAAGCCCGCGATCGGAAGGGCAGGGATGAGGGGAACCAGCTCGAGCATCGTCGCGCCGGCCTACTGGCGCATCGTGTCGTACTCGTCGACCAGCGGCGTTCGGCGGTTGCGGTAGATCGCGATCACGATCGCGAGACCGACCGTCGCCTCGGCCGCGGCGACCGCAATCACCAGCAGCGCGATGACCGACGAGTCCGCCTGCAGCGACTCCACGAACGAGCCGAAGGCGATGATCGCGAGGTTCACCGCGTTGAGCATCAGTTCGATGGACATCAGCATGCTGATGGCGTTGCGCCGGGCGAGGAACCCGAAGGTCCCGATCGAGAAGAGGATCCCCGAGAGGACGAGGTACGCGTCGAGGGAGTTGCTCACGGGGCCCGGCCCCCGCGGCCCTCGGAAGCACCGCCGCCAGGTTCATCGGGGCGCTGCTCGCGGCGGGCGAGGAACACCCCGCCGATCACGGCCGCCAGCAGCATCACGCTGACGATCTCGAAGGGCAGGACATAGTCGGCGAAGAGGACCGCCGCCAGCTCGTCGGTTGCGGTGCGCAGGCGCCTGGTGACTTCGCCCCACTCGGTTGCCGTGACGGTGATGGCGATGACGATCGCGATCACGACCGCCGCCACCGCCGCGGACACGGCCTGGGTCTGGAAGACGAGGCGGGCGGGCGCGGACTTGCTCTGGGTGAGCATGATCGCGAACAGGATCAGAACGCTGATCGCGCCG
>VGPE01000180.1 GCA_016875645.1 Chloroflexota bacterium | reverse complement strand
GTTCCTCACGGGCGGGAGTAGCTCAGTCGGTAGAGCGTCAGCCTTCCAAGCTGAATGTCGCGGGTTCGAGACCCGTCTCCCGCTCCAGCCCCTCGATCAACATCACCCCCGGTCCATCCAACGCGAGGGTCCTTGAGCGCCATCTTGATCACCGGCACGACCGGTCTGATCGGCAGCGAGCTGCTGCGACGGATCCTGGTCTGGACGCCGGACTCCCGTGTGGCGCTGCTCCTCCGGGGCCGAGGCAGCCGGACGCCGCAGCAGCGGCTTGAGGCGCTCCTGGGCGACCTGTTTCCCGCGCCCGGGGAGGCGGGCACCCTTGCCGAGCGGATCCGGATCGTGGAAGGTGACCTGCAGGACGAGCGCCTCGGACTGACCCCGCGGGAGTTCGACGACCTGGCGGCTGACGTCGGGCCGATCTTCCACCTCGGCGCGGACGTCCGGTTCGACCAGGCGCTCGAGGCGGCCCGCGCGGTGCAGGTGGGCGGCAGCCGGGCCCTGTCGCGACTTGCGCTCGCGTCGCTGCGCAGGGGCGAGTTCGCCCGGTTCCATCACGTCAGCACGTTCGCTGCCGGTCGCCGCTCGGACGTCCCCGTGGTTCCCGAGGAGCCGCCGATCCTGGATCGGTCGTTCCGCAATACGTACGAGCAGTCCAAGGCTGAGGCGGAGTCCGTGTTGCTCGAGCGAGCGGGCGATCTCCCTCTGACGATCCATCGAGTGGGGATCGTCGTGGGCGATTCGCGCACCGGCTGGACATCCAAGTTCGACGCGTTCTACATGCTCATGCGGCTGCTGCTCGAGCTTGAGCCCACCGCACCGGTCGTCCACGTGCCCGTGCCGGGCAGGGCGTTGCTCAACGCCGTTCCGATCGACTTCACGACCGACGCGCTCTTCGCGCTCGGCCAGCGACGGCAGGACAAGAGCGGCACGATCTGCACTACACGGCAGGGCGCCGGGCGACTCCCGTTCACGACGCCCTGGCTCTGGCGGTGGCCGGGTATCGCCGCTTCCTCGAGGCGCGCGGCGAGCGGCCGCCGGCCAAGGTCGTGCTGGTGCCCGTCGACGACATGGGGCCCGAATCCCTTGCCGATTCCTACCGCGACGAGCTCCCGTCGCTCGTGTTGGAGGTCATTCAGCAGCTCGTTCCCTACGGGTTCGACGACGCTGCGTTCGACAACCACAACCTTCTGGCCGCGCTGGAAGGGACGCCGCTCGAGCCCCCGTCGATGGCCCGCGTCATGGGACCCATCGTGGACTACGCGCTGCGGACCCACTGGGGCGCTCCGCACGAACCGCGGCCGCCCCTCGGCAGGCTCCCGGTCTGAGGGGAATCCGCCGGGCGCGCTCGTGTATGGACCTGCCAGGTGTCCGCCAGCCCGGCGGATTTCCATCGTCGCGATCACGCTGTTCGCCATCGCGGCGGCGCTTCAGGGAGCGGGCTCGAGTGACCCCTTCCACCAGTTGTCTCTCGTGATCGCGGTCGGGAACGGCATCTTCGCCGCCCTGTATGCCGTCCTGCTGTATCGCGAACGCATGACCGCGGCGGCCTGACCCGCCGCCCGAGATGCGCCGGGCGACCGCCCCGAACCGGCTACGATTCGCGGCGTGTGCGAATCGACCGATGGCACGCCGCTGATCAGCCTGCGCGGCATCACCAAGCGCTTCCCGGGTGTGACGGCCCTCGATGAACTGACGCTCGACATCGAGCCCGGGATCATCGGCCTGGTCGGATCCAACGGCGCGGGCAAGAGCACGCTGCTGCGCATCCTGCTGGGGTTGCTGGCGCCGACGAGCGGCACGGCGCTGGTCATGGGGCGGGACGTGGTGCGCGAAGGCCCGCTCATCCGCCAGTTCGTGGGCTACATGCCCGAGCACGACGTCCTGCCGCCGGACGTCAGCGCGACCGAGCTGGTGGCGCACCTCGCCCAGACCTCGGGCCTGCCGGTCACCGCCAGCCGCGAGCGCACGGCCGAGGTGCTACGCCATGTCGGGCTGTACGAGGAGCGCTATCGGCCGATGGGTGGCTACTCGACGGGCATGCGCCAGCGGGTCAAGCTGGCCCAGGCGCTGGTCCACGACCCACGCCTTCTCCTGCTCGACGAGCCGACCAACGGCCTCGACCCCAGCGGCCGCGACGACATGCTGGAGCTGGTGCTCCGGACGGGACGGGAGTTCGGCATCACCGTGGTGGTCGCCTCGCACCTCCTGGGCGAAATCCAGCGGGTCTGCGACTTCCTCGTGGCGATCGAGGGCGGCCGCCTCCTGCGCGCCGACCGGATCACCCAATTCACCGGCCGCACCGGGTTGCTCGCGGTCGAGGTCGACGAGGGACGCGATCGGCTCGCGGCTGCCCTGGCCGCGCGCGGGCTGACGCTCCACGAGGACGGCCGGGTCCTGCTCGTCGAGCTGATCGACGAGGCGCCATACGACCTGGTCCGGGATTCGGTGGTCGAACTGGGCCTGCCCCTGGTGCGGATGGAGCAGCGCCGCCACAGCCTGGAGGACCTGTTCAGGGATCAACCCGCGGCGGCGCCCGCCGCGGCGCCACGCCGTGGCTGACCCCGCACCGACCCCCGCCGCCACGGGCAACATCTACGACCTCGGCTATCGCTCGTATGACGGGCCCAGGCTGGGCCGGCGGCACGCGAGCCGGGCGCTCTATGTCTCGTCGCTGCGAAGCGTGTTCGGGATCGGGCGCGGCGGACGCGCCAAGGTCGCTCCGTTCGTGCTGGCCGCGCTGACGCTGCTCCCGGCGCTCGTCTCCGTGGGCTTCGACGTGCTGCTCTCGCAAACCTTCGGCCGGGAGGACGGGCCGGGAGGGCCGGGCGGCCCCATCGAATCGCCGATCCAGTACAGCACGTACCTCGGGCTCAGCACCACGCTGCTCATCCTGTTCTGCGCCGCGCAGGCGCCCGAACTGGTCGGTCGCGACCAGCGCCACCGGGTGCTGGTCCTGTACTTCTCGCGAGCCCTGGAGCGTGCCGACTACGTCCTGGCCAAGGTCGGCGCGCTCGCGACGGCCCTCGTGATCGTGTTCGCCGTCCCCCTGGCGGTCATGTTCGCCGGGAGCGTGCTGGTGGCGCGGGACGTGGCGGCAGAGTTCATCGTCCAGGTGCCCCGGGTTGCTCCGGCGTTTGTCGTGGCGCCGGTCATGGCGCTCGTGCTGGGCGGCCTGAGCCTCGCGGTTGCCTCCATGACGCCGCGCCGGGCGTACGCGACGGCGGGCATCATCGCCGTCTTCATCATCCCGCCGATCGTCATCGCGACCGTGCAGGAGGTGGCACGCGGCGACCTGGCGCGCTACATCGTTCTGGCCGGCGCCGGCCAGATCCTCGACGGGGTCAATGCCTTCCTCTTCGGACGCACGCCGGGCGACGACATGGTCCGCACGGCGGCGCTGCCAGGGCCCCTGTACGTCGGGGCCGCTGCCATCGTCATCGCGGCAGCACTGGTCATCCTCCTGCGCCGGTACCAGCGGATCGACGCGTGACGGACGCGCCGCAGGCCGCCGCACCCGCCCTCGCGACGGTGGAGTTGAACGCCGTCTCGCGCTGGTATGGCAACGTCGTGGCGATCAACGACATCACGATCTCCATCGGGCCCGGCATCACGGGCCTCCTCGGGCCGAACGGCGCCGGCAAGTCAACGCTGCTCCACATGGCGGCGGGGCTGCTGCGGCCGTCGGCCGGGATGGTGACGATCAGCGGCCAGGCGACGTGGCGCAACCCGGCGCTGTATCGCTGGGTGGGCCTTGTGCCGGAGCGCGAGTCGGTCTACTCGTTCCTCACCGGCTTCGAGTTCGTGCGGCTCAACGCCCGCCTGCAGGGCCTCGCCGATCCGGATGCGGCAGCGGCGCGCGCGATCCGGACGGTCGAACTCGAGGACGCGCAGGGCCGGGTCCTCGGGACCTACTCGAAGGGGATGCGCCAGCGGGCCAAGGTGGCCGCGGCGCTGGTCCACGAGCCGCCGGTGCTGCTCCTCGACGAGCCGTTCAACGGCATGGACCCGCGCCAGCGGCTGCACATGATGGAGCTGCTGACGGGCATGGCCGCCCAGGGCCGGGTCGTGCTCTTCTCGTCACACATCCTTGAGGAGGTGGAGCGCCTGGCCCAGAACGTGCTGGTGATCCACGACGGGCGCCTGGCGGCATCGGGTGACTTCCGCGAGATCCGCCGGCTCATGACGGATCGGCCGCACACGCTCACGGTGCGCTCGAGCGATGACCGGCGGCTGGCGTCGGCGCTGGTCGCCGACCCCTCGGTCTTCGGCGTGGAGCTGACGGACGGGCTGCTCTCGGTGCGCTCCTCGGACTTCGGCCAGTTCACCCGCTCGGTGGCGCGCGTCGCCCAGGCAAGCGATGTCCGGTTGTTCGAGCTCCGTCCCACTGACGAGTCGCTCGAGAGCGTGTTCGCGTACCTCGTCAGGCCCGAGGCCCGCCGCTCATGATCGCGACGCTGGGCCGTGCGGGCGTCGTCGGCGCCATGCTCGAAGTCACGGTCCGCGCCCTGCTCAACCGGCGGCGGACCCTGCTGATGCTGCTCCTGGTCTCGGCGCCGATCCTGGTCGCGCTGATCATCCGTGTCGCGGGCCGCCCAGCCGACCCCGAGCGTCTCGCTGCGAACATCCTCGACGGCATGGTCCTGCGCAGCGTCCTGCCCCTGGTTGCGCTGGTCTTCGGAACCGCGGCCATGGGCTCCGAACTGGACGACGGGACCGCCACGTTCCTGCTCACCAAGCCCGTGGCGCGCTGGAAGATCGTCGCCGCCAAGCTGCTGGGAGCGACCGCGCTGACCGCGGTGATGGTCGTCCCGGCGGCGATCCTGGCCGGGCTGATCATCTCCGGCGACCAGGGCGGCGGATTCGGACTGACCATGGCGATGGCCGCGGCGTCGGTCCTGGCGATCGTCGTGTACTGCGCGCTCTTCGTCGCGCTGAGCATCGTCACGGGCCGGGCGCTCGTGATCGGCCTCGTGTACGTCCTGATCTGGGAGGCTGTCATGGCCGGCCTGTTCGAGGGGACGCGGATGTTCAGCGTGCGCCGCTACGCGCTTGCACTGGGCGATGCCCTGGATCCGACCGGTCGCATCCGCGCCGAGTTCGACCTCGTCCCGGCCCTGGGCCTGGCCGTGGTCGTCACGGCGATCGCCGTCGTCGTCGCCTCGAGCGCGCTGGCCCGGTACCAGGTCCGGGCACCGGAGTAGCGATGAGCAGCGAGCCGGAATCGGTCTGGAACTACCCGCGGCCGCCGCGCGTGGAGCCGGTGCCCGAGCGCGTCCGCGTCGAGCTGGGGGGCGCCGTCATCGTCGATACTGGGCGCGCCCTGCGGGTGCTCGAGACGGCGAGCCCGCCGACGTACTACGTGCCCGAGGCCGACGTGCGGATGGACCTGCTCGAGCCCTCCCCGACCAGCAGCGTCTGCGAGTGGAAGGGCCGCGCTCGCTACTGGTCGGCGCGCGCGTCGGCGAGCGGTTCGTCCGCGACGTCGCGTGGTCCTACCCGGCCCCCAACGTGGGCTACGAGGCCCTCGCCGGGCATCTCGCGTTCTACGCGGGCCGGGTGGACGCGGCCTTCGTCGGCGACGAGCGCGTCACGCCGCAGGCGGGCGACTATTACGGCGGCTGGATCACGAGCCGGATCGTGGGGCCCTTCAAGGGCGGGCCCGGCACGCTGGGCTGGTAGGCCGCACCCAGCGGGTGCGCCCAACCCCGGCTGGCGGTGAGCGGCCGCTCAACGCCCAGGGCGTTGCAGCAGGCGGACGCAGCTGCGCATCGCGATCGCGCCGCGCGATCCGCCCCGTCGTACCCGCCCGACTCACGCCTCAGGCGTGATCCAGGCTCCGATGGGACCGACCTCGGGGCCGGGAGGTGGCCGCCCGGTCCGATCGGAGCCCCGAAGCTCCAGATCAAGCGCCGTGGGCGCTACGAGCGGCGGCATCGCCGCACCCAACGGCATCCCCTCACCTGGCGGCATCGGGCACACCCGGCCGGGGCCGGGCACACCCGGCCGGCGGGCGCCGGCCACCCCG
>VGPE01000179.1 GCA_016875645.1 Chloroflexota bacterium | reverse complement strand
ACGCCGTCGCGCGGCTGATCGCCGCCGCGGAACCCACGAGGTCACAGGCCCTGGGCGGACTGATCGGGCGGCTGGACCGCGCCGGGCTCCTCCTCGGCGCCCGCGAGGGGATGCGCGCGATCGCCCCTCGCGCACTGGCAGGGGTGGCCGCCGCCGGCATCACCCAGGATTCGCGATCGGTCCGGCCCGGGACGCTCTTCGTGGCGGTCAGCGGCGAGCACGCCGACGGCCATGACTTCCTGCCAGCGGCCCACGCGGCCGGCGCCGCCGGAGCGATCGTCGAGCACGCGGTCCCCGATCCGCTGCCGCAGCTCGTGGTGGCGCGTACCCGCGCCGCGCTGGCTGAGGCGGCATGCTGGTGGTACGGCGATCCAAGCCACAAACTCGGGGTCATCGGCATCACCGGCACCGACGGCAAGAGCACCACGGGCTACCTCGCCACGGCCGCGCTCGAGGCGGCCGGCCACTCGACGGGCCTCCTGGGCACCGTGGAACTCAAGATCGGCACGGAGCGGGGCGCGAATCCCGAGCATGTGACCACCCCCGAGGCCCCCGAGTTGCAGGCAGCGCTGCGCGCGATGGTCCGGGCCGGGAACGAGCTGGCGGTCGTCGAGACGACGTCTCACGGGCTCGCGCTGGAGCGAGTCCGCGGCATTGCCTACGACGTGGCGATCTTCACCAACCTGAGCCACGAACACCTCGAGCTGCACGGGACGTTCGAGGCGTACCGGGCGGCCAAGCTGGGGCTGTTCGAGCGGCTGGGGCGGCCCGCCGACGGGAAGCCCTGGCCGCGGGCGGGCATCGTCAACCGCGACGACGCGGAAGCGGCCATCTTCGAGGCCGTCACCCGCGAATCCGGGGCGCGCCTTGTCACGTACGGCACCGACAGGGGTGCCGACGTGCGAGCCGAGCGGGTGGAGGAGAGCGTGCGCGGAACCCGCTTCCGGGCCGCGACACCCACCTGGGGCGGAGAGATCCACCTCACGCTCATGGGCCGCTTCAACGTGCTGAACGCTCTCGCCGTGATCGCCCTGGGCGAGGCGCTCGGGTTCGATCTCGACGCCATGGCCGCGGGTCTCGCCGACGTCCCCGGCGTGCCGGGCCGCATGGAGCGGATCGAGGCCGGTCAACCGTTCACGGTCGTCGTGGACTACGCGCACAGCCCGGCTGCGCTGGAGCACGTGCTCGAACTGCTGGCGCCCCTCGCGGCGGCTCGCGGCGGGGGCGTCGTGGCGGTCTTCGGATCGGCCGGAGAGCGCGATCGGGCGAAGCGTCCGATCATGGGCCGCATCGCGGGGCAGCGCTGCCGGCTCGTCGTGCTGACGGACGAGGACCCACGAGGCGAGGAGTCCACCGCCATTCTCGAGGACATTGCGCGGGGCGCCCGCGACGCAGGGCGCCGCGACGACCGCGACCTGCTGCTTGTGCCGGACCGCCGTGCGGCGATCGAGGCCGCCTTCGAGCGGGCCCTGCCCGGTGATGTCGTGCTCCTGGCCGGCAAGGGCCACGAGCAGTCGATTCTGTACGCAGGTGGACCGCGACCCTGGGACGAGGCGACGGCGGCGCGTGACGCGCTCGCGGCCCTCGGCTTCAGCGGCCCGGGGTCCTAGGGGTGCTGCGCGGCTTCCTCGTCGGCTTCGGCCTGATCGTCGCCCTCTCGCTCCTGTTCGTCTGGTTCGCCCTCCCGCCGATCCTCGGCGGCGTCGCCGTGGGGATGCTCCGCGACGCCGGCCTCCGGGCCGAGGACATCCGCGTCGACGTCTCGGCCGACCCGCCGCTGCGGCTCATCGGCCTCGACGCGGACCGCGTCCGCGTGCGGGCGACCGGCGTGGAGATCGAGACGCTCCGGGCCGAATCGGTGGATCTGACGCTGCGCGAGGTGTCGCTGCGCGACCGCACGTTCGAGGTCATCGAGGGTCGGATCGAGAGTGCAACCCTGACGCCGACCCAGGGCCCGACGATCCGGGTCTCGACGGTTCGGGTGTCGGGTCCGCCTGAGGCGGCGCTGATGAGCATGACCCTGTCCGAGGACGATGTCGCGGCAATCGTCCGCTCGACGGTCGCGCGCGCGTTCGGGCTCGAAGCGACCGACGTGACCCTCCAATCGCCCGACCGCCTGACCTTCCGGACTGGCGGCGAGTCGATCGGAGGACGTCTGCGCGTCGACGGGAGCGGTGGCCTCGTGTTCACCGACGATCGCGGCCAGATCACGCTGGACCTGTTCCGATCCACAGCGTCCGATCCCGCGGTGTTGCGATCGGCGCGGGTCGAGGGCGGTTCGCTGGAGGTGACCGGCACGCTCAACGTGCTTGCCGACCGCTGAAGTCCGGCCACTCCCACGCAAGGGGGCCGGCCGCCCTGCGCGGTCCGCCGGATGGCTCGCGCTATCCTTGTGGGGCATGCCGATCGAACCACACGCTGCAGGCCCCGACCCGGAGATCGCCGCGACAGTACCTGCGAGTGTCACTCCGGCGTCGCGCTCGCATGGCAACGGCCGCGCGAGGAGCGGCCGCTCGCGCGCGATCGAGCCCCCGGTCGCCACCGAGCGCGGGCCGGCCCCGGCGTCCACGATGGCGGGTGACGCCCGTCCCCAGTCCGACGACGCGGTCGCCGACAGGCCGCCCGACCCGGCGAAGTCCGCCATGCCGCGCCCCGCCCGCGTCGTGGTGCGACGGAACTCGGACCAACTCTCGATCGCGCAGCAACGTGCGGCGTTGCTCGCGTCGGTCCGCCGTCACCATCCGCATGCCAGGCTCGAGAAGGTCGAGCAGGCGCTCGACCTCGCCGTCGAGGCTCATGGCCAGCAGAAGCGTGCGTCGGGCGAGCCGTACGTCACCCATCCGATGGCCTCGGCGCAGATCGTGGCCGACCTCGGGCTCGACCTCGCATCGATCGAGGCGGCGCTGCTCCATGACGTCCCCGAGGACACCCAGTACAACCTCAACCACGTCGAGGAGATGTTCGGGCGAGAGGTCGCCCGCCTCGTCGATGGCGTCACCAAGCTCACCAAGTTCGGCCACCACTCCATCGAGGAACAGCAGGCCGAGAACATCCGAAAGATGCTCCTCGCGATGGCCGAGGATGTCCGCGTTGTCCTCATCAAGCTGGCCGACCGCCTTCACAACATGCGCACGCTCGACGCGCTTCCGGTCGATAAGCAGGCGCGGATCGCCCGCCAGACCATGGAGATCTACGCCCCGCTCGCGGAACGTCTCGGCATCTG
Organism: Chloroflexota bacterium; assembly: GCA_016875645.1. Taxonomy (GTDB): domain Bacteria; phylum Chloroflexota; class Limnocylindria; order Limnocylindrales; family CSP1-4; genus VGPE01. The sequence goes on along the minus strand of VGPE01000179.1, from coordinate 2,804 downwards.
GCAGATCAAGTGGGAGCTCGAGGACCTCGCGTTCAAGGCCCTCGAGCCAGACCGGTTCCGCGAGCTTGCCCGCAACCTCGAACTTCGGCGCAAGCACCGCGAGTCGTACGTGGAGCGCGCGATCAGCACCCTGCGCCCCGAGCTCGCCAAGGCCGGCATTGAAGCGGAACTCTCGGGCCGCCCGAAGCACATCTTCAGCATCTGGAAGAAGATGCAGCGCAAGGGCTCCGAGCTCTCCGAGATCTACGACGTGTATGCGATCCGCGTCCTCGTGAGCGACGTCAAGGACTGCTATGCGGCGCTCGGGGTGGTGCACTCCCTCTGGCGCCCGATCCCCAATCAGTTCGACGACTACATCGCCGTTCCCAAGAACAACGCCTATCAGAGCCTCCACACGGCGGTCATCGCGCACGAGGGCAAGCCGCTCGAGATCCAGATCCGGAGTCACGAGATGCACCGCGTGTCGGAGGTGGGGATCGCGGCCCACTGGCGGTACAAGGAAGGCTCGAAGTCCGACCGCGCCTACGACGCCAAGCTGGCCTGGCTTCGCCAGCTGATGGACTGGCAGCGCGATGTCAGCGACGCCACCGAATTCGTCGAGGGCATCAAGCTCGACATCTTCCAGGACCAGGTCTTCGTCTTCACGCCCAAGGGCGAGGTGAAGGACCTGCCCGCCGGCGCGACCCCGCTCGATTTCGCGTACCGCATCCACACCGATGTCGGCCACCGGACCATCGGCGCCAAGGTCAACAACCGCCTGGTGCCGCTCGACTACCGGCTCAAGAACGGCGACATCGTCGAGATCGTGACGACGCGCGCCGAGCACGGACCGTCGCGAGACTGGCTCGACAAGGTCAAGACCAGCCACGCCCGCGAAAAGATCCGCCAGTGGTTCAAGCGCAAGGACCGCGACGAGAACATCACCCACGGCCGGGAGTCGCTGGAGCGCGAGCTCAAACGCCTCGCTCGGACGAACCTTGGCGCCGTGGGCCAGGAGCGCCTGCTCGACACCGCCAAGTCCTTCAACTTCGACACCATCGACGACTTCTACGCCGCCGTCGGATACGGCGCGATCGGTCCCCAGCAGGTCGTGATGCGCCTCGGCGTCGTGGACGACAGCGAGCTGGTCCTGCCCACGCAGGCGCCGCCGACGATCGTCTCGCCGACGGGCGGGATCCGGGTGAAGGGTGTCGGGGACCTGCTCGTGCGCTTCGGCAAGTGCTGCCATCCCATCCCGGGCGACCCCGTGGTGGGCTTCATCACCCGCGGCAAGGGCGTGACGGTCCATATTCAGACCTGCGCCACGGTGGTCTACGAGCGCGAGACCTCGCGTCTGATCGACGTGGAGTGGGAGGGCTCGGCGACGCGCACATACCCCATCGCAATCCGCGTCGATGCCTACGATCGGCCCGGGCTGCTGAGCGACATCACGCAGGTCGTGGCCGGCGAGAAGATCAACATCATCGCGGCCGGCGTGGAAGTCAAACCCCTCGACCACACCGCCGTCGTGACGGCGACGCTCCAGGTCTCGTCGGTTGCGCAGCTGGTCCGGGTCATGGGCCGCGTCGAGCAGATCCGGGACGTGACCAACGTCCAGCGGGACACCGGCCTGCTCCACTGACGGCCGGTCCTGCACTCGCCGCGGTGGGCGCGCCGGGTCGCTGCTGGTGGGCGCGACGGGTCGCCGCGGTGGGCGCGACGGGTGATGCGGCACAACGCGGAGGACACGGCCCAAGGGGGCGGGTGATCTGCCGGGAATGTGGTCGATTCTAGCGCTGAGGGCGGGATTCCGGCCCGTACGAGCGGTGCCGGGACGTCGGCCGATCCCTTGTGTGGCTCGAACGGCCGGGCGAAGCGCTGTGGGCGGGATCCGCGGGGGCACCGGGGCATGTCGGGCCTGCCCCCGGACCGGTCACGGAGCGTCCCGCCGAGTGCACTGGCGCCGCCGGTCGCATCGGCGCCATGGTTGGACCGCGGCGCAGGCGGCCGCCGCCGGTAGACTCCGGTGCCATGCCCTCGTTCCGCGCCCCGCGGGGCACCCGCGACATCCTGCCCGCCGACCGCGTCCGAACCCTCGCGCTCGAGCGCATTGCTGCTGACCTGGCGCGCCGCTACGGCTTCCGGCCGATCGAGACGCCGCTGTTCGAACAGTCGGCCGTGTTCGAGCGCGGCGTGGGCGAGGTGACCGACGTCGTCGAAAAGGAGCTGTTCCGGCTGGCGTCCCGGACCGACGAGTCCGAGACCTGGGCCCTGCGGCCGGAGCCGACCGCCGGCATCGTGCGCGCCTACGTCCAGCATGGGCTCCACACCTGGCCCCAGCCGGTGCGGCTCACCCTGACGGGTCCGATGTTCCGCTACGACCGGCCGCAGGCCGGCCGCTACCGCGAGTTCCGCCAGTTCGACGTCGAGGTGATCGGCGATCCGGGTCCGGCGGTCGACGCCGAGCTGATCGAAATGGCGTCGCGCTTCTATCGCGATGCGGGACTGGCGCAGCCCGATGTCTTCGTGAATTCGGTCGGTGACGAGGGTTGCCGGCCCGCCTACGTGCGCAGCCTGCAGGCGTTCTACCGCGGCTACGAGGACCGTCTGCCGCCTCTGGAGCGTGCCCGGCTCGACCGCAACCCGCTCCGCCTGCTGGACTCCAAGGAGCCGGCGATGGTGGAGCTCAACGCGGGCGCCCCGACGATCACCGACCACCTCTGCGACGCCTGCGCGACCCACTTCGCGGCCGTGCGCGAGCACCTGGACGCGATGGGCGTCGTCCACACGGTGGATCCGTTCCTGGTCCGCGGCCTCGACTACTA
>VGPE01000178.1 GCA_016875645.1 Chloroflexota bacterium | reverse complement strand
GCGCGCGGAGTTGATGCCGGCCGGCACGCCGAGATGACGTCAGGCCGTCACGTGCTCTGGCTGGCCCTCCGCGGGTTCAGGTCGGGTCCGCGCCCGCCGCAGGCCCGTCGGTCGCGGGTCGAGCAGGCGCAGCGCGGCCTGCGCGGTGGGCACGTCCGTGACCAGGATGTCCACGATGCCGGTGCGGCAGCTGCCGAGGATCGCATCGACCTTGTTGGAACCCGCCGCAACCGACACCACGCTGGGCGTGCGGCGGAGCAGATCGAGCGGGATCACGATCGAGCGCCGGCTCCATTCGTCTTCGACGATCGACCCGTCGAGGCGCACCAGGTAGCCCGCCAGGTCGCCCACGACGCCCTTCTCGTGGAGCCGGGCCCGGCCGGCTTCGTCGAGGCGGTCCATGACCGTCCCATAGCCGGGGCGCGCCGTGGGGCCACCGCTCACGCCCACCAGGGCCATGTCAAGCCGGTCCCAGTAGCGGGTCGTGGACGTCACGCCGCTGTCGCTGAGCAGCGCGAGCTTGGTGGCCTCCGAGTCGAGCAGTCCCGGAGCATGGAGCAGCCGCGTCCGGGCCCCGAGGCGGTCAGCCATCCGGCGGATCAGCTCGTTGGTGTCCAGGTGCGGGTTGCGGACGTCCCAGCCGCCCACGAGAGGCAGGATCGTGAGGCTCGGCCGCTCCATGAGCGGCAGAGCCTGGATGAGGGAGTGGACCGTATACCCGCCGGCCACGCCCAGGACTCCGGTCACCGGCAGCAGCGAGGCCACGAAGGGTGCCGCCGCGATGCCGCACAGGCGGGCGGCAATGGTCGGAGTGGTTGCGCGCCCGGCCGTCAAATGGACCCGCACGCCCAGGCGCTCGCCGAGGGCGGCGGCGATCGGCATGAGCTGATCCGGAGGTGGCTCCACGCTGATCCGCACGATGCCCTGCTCGCGCGCCCGGGACAGGAGGCGCGAAACCTTGGAAACCGAGAACCCGGTCAGCTCGGCGATCTCGGGCTGGCTGTGGTTGCGCAGGTAGTACAGCTCGGCCACGAGACGCATCATCTCGACGTCCCCGGCGAGCAGTCGCAGGCCCGCCTGGTCGGTGGGGGTGGATCGACGTCCCATGTCCGACTGCGCCGCCTCGCCCCTCGCGGTCCCGTGCGGAACCGCCTCCGGCGCAGGGCGCCGGAACCTTGACACCCGATCGGGCCCGGAGTATACACGGAGAAGCCGGTCCTACAAATCCCCCGCGCAAAGGTTTGCAAAGCCGGGCGTATCAGCCTCGCGACTCGGCCCAGCAGAAGCGGGTTGACCAAGGGAGATCCTGTGCGCGGGTTTCGCATCGTCGTCGCCTCTCATGGCGAACTGGCCGCGGCCTTTGTGGCGAGCGCCGAGATGATCTGCGGGCCGCTCGAGGACGTGGCTCCGGTTGCGCTTCGGCCCGAGCACAGCCCGGAGGCGTACGCCGAGCTCCTCCGCGGCGCCGTGGGCGACGGACCGTGCCTCATCCTGGCCGACCTCGCCGGTGGGACTCCTTCCAACGTCGCGACGCTCGTCGCGCGCGGACGTCCGGACGTCGTGTCGGTGGCCGGCGCCAACCTGGGGATGCTCATCGAAGCTGCCGCCAGCCTCGCTTCCATCGATGACGAAGCCATACGACAACTGGTCACAGCGGGCCGGGACGGCATCGTGAATGCGACCGCCCGCCTCGCTCGTGCAGGCACCTGAGCGACCGGATCCCGGGGGCACCGGAGGTATGCCCCATCGGTCCCGTCGGCCCGTCTCGACCGGAGTCGACCGTCCACCAGCAGGCAGGAGGGGCGCATGACATTGAAGCTCGTACGGGTCGACGATCGATTGATCCACGGTCAGGTGGTCGCCGTCTGGCTTCGCGCCGTCGGGGCACACCGGATCGTGATCGTCGACGACAGGACTGCGCAGGACGAGTTCCTTCGCGACCTCGTCGTCCTGGCCGCACCGCAGGGCGTCCAGGTCGAGGTGCATTCGGTCGCGGACGGTGCTGCGCGGGTCATGGACCTGGCCGATACGAGCGAAGACGTGTTCGTCCTGCTGAGATCCCCGGTCATCGCACTCGGGCTGCGCAGAGCCGGGGTGCCATTTGACGTGCTGAACGTGGGCGGCATGGGCTCCGGTCCCGGCCGCCGATCGCTCTACAAGAACATCTCTGCGAACGAGGATGAGCTGGCCGCGATGCGCGAGCTCGAGAAGATGGGGACACGTGTCGAGCTCAGGATCGTGGCGGACGACCGGGCTGTGCCCTTCAGCTCGGTCGACAAGAGCGCTTGAGGGCAGAGCGAGGTGCGCCCGGCCGACGCCTGGCGCACCGCAGGAGAGGTAGGAGCATGAGAAGGCGACTCATTCGCTACGTGGGCGCATCCATGGTCGTCGGAGGCCTGCTGGCATTCGTGCCCGCCAGCGTCCTGGCCGCGGATGCTCCCGCGAAGATCACGGTCAATCTCTTCCAGGCCGTCCTGATCGGGCTCGGGTACTACCTGGCCCAGGGCCCGTGGCTGTTCGGGATGGGATTCTTCACGCTGTACCGGCCGTTGGTCGCCGGTTTCGTGGTCGGCCTGATCCTGGGTGACCCCGCGAAGGGCACGCTGATCGGCGCCGCGATCAACCTGATCTACCTGGGCTTCATTTCTGCCGGCGGTTCGATCCCCGGCGATCCGGCGCTGGCCGGCTGGGTGGGAACGACGCTCGCGCTGGCGGGTGGCCTCGACTATGCCCAGGCCCTTGCGCTGGCCGTCCCGATCGGCCTCCTGGGCACCGTGATCTGGAACTTCCGGATGACCGGAACCGCGCTGGTCATCCACTACATGGACCGCAAGGCCGAGGAGGGCAACCTCGGTGAGGTCGCGAGGGCGAACTGGCTCTATTCACAGGTGTACCTGTTCGTCCTCACGTTCGTCCCGGTCTTCCTTGCCGCGAACTTCGGCACGCAGTTCGTGGTCGACATCATCAACGCGCTGCCGATCTGGGTGCTGAACGGCCTCGCAGTGGCGGGCGGCATGCTTGCTGCGATCGGTATCGCGATGAACATGCGGTTCATCTTCCGCGGGGCAGTGATCCCGTACTTCTTCCTGGGCTACACGCTGGTCGTGGCGTCGAACCGGTCCATCTCGATCGTGGTGATCGGCGTGGTGGGCCTGGTGCTCGCGTATCTCCACGTGTACTTCGTCGGCACCCGTGACCGCGGCTCCGCTGCCGCAGTCACCAGCGCCACGCAGGCCGCCGCGCGGGAAGGGATGTGACGATGACCGCATCAACGGGTCAGACCTCCGGCGGCAAGCTGGAGCGAAGCGACGTCATCCGGTCCTGGATCCTCTGGACCTTCTTCTCGCATGCGAGCTACAACTACGAGCGGCTCCAGGGCGGCGCCTTCGTCCACGCGATGACGCCGATCATCAAGAAGCTCTACCGCTCCCCCGAAGACGTGAAGGCCGCCCTCAAGCGGCACCTCGTGTTCTTCAACACGGAGCCGAACATCGGCGGCGTCATCCACGGCTCGGTCATCGCCATGGAAGAACAGCGAGCCAACGGTGCCGACATCGACGATGACGCGATCAACTCGGTGAAGTCGGGCCTCATGGGGCCGCTTGCCGGCATCGGCGACACGATCAGCCAGGGCACGATCACCCCGATCCTGCTCGCCCTGGGCATCGGCATCGCCGGCCTCAGCAGCGTCGCCGCGGGCGCCACGCCGGACCTCGGCAGCCTGACGGGGAACCCGCTCGGCGCGCTGGTCTACATCGTCCTCGAGTCGGCGGCGATCCTCGCGATCGGGTACGTCATGTACACCCAGGGCTACTACCGCGGGCGCACGTTCGTGACGGACATCCTGCGCTCGGGCGTGCTCGACCGCATCATCACCGGCGCGAGCGTGCTGGGGAACCTGGTCCTGGGTGCCCTTGCCGCAACCTTCGTCTCGATGTACATCGCGGTGCCGATCCGCGTCGGCGCCACCAACCTGAACGTCCAGACCGACATCCTTGACAAGATCTTCCCCGGCCTCCTGGGCCTGGGGCTCGTGCTCCTGACGTGGTGGCTCCTCCGCCGCGGCTGGAACCCGATCACGATCCTGGTGATCTACATCGTCGTCGCGCTCGTCGGCTCGTTCCCGTTCTTCGGGCCCGCGCCGAACTTCGTGACCGACGCGTGCGGCTCGGCGATCCTCCAGCCGTACGGTCCGTGCTCGCCGCCGGCACCCGCTGGCTGATTCACCGGGCACCATGCTTCCGACGGCCCGGGCCTGCGGCCCGGGCCGTCGGCTGTTCCCACCGGATCGGAGACGCGTGCGTTCCAGGACAGATCGGCGCTCCTGCCCATGACATTCCACCTCGGGCGTGGCGAGCGCTGGGCGATCGTGGCCGCGATCTCCTACACCATCGTGAACGTGATGCTGCGCGCGGCATCGGTCTCGGTTGACCCGTACGTCGGCTCCGTCCTGCGCCAGATCCCGGTGGCAATGCTCGCGTTCGGGGCGATCGTCATCGGCCGGCGGTGCGACCTGATCCCCGGCGACTCGACGTTCATCGGCTGGCGCTTCGTGGCCGCCCTCTTCGCGGGCGGCTTCCTGTCGTTCTTCGTCGGCAATGTCATGTACTTCGGAGGCCTGACTGAGGGCAGTCTCGGAATCACGGTCTCGGGCGTCCAGGGCGGCGTCGTCTTCGCCGGGGTGCTGCTCGGGATCGCACTACTCGGCGAACAACCGCGTCGCGAGCAGTGGCTGGGCGCGGCCGTCATCGCTGCCGGGCTGGTGTTCGTCGCGATCGCACAGCTGGGCACTCCGCGCGATCGCTGGTGGCTGGGCCTGATGTTTGCCATTCTGGCTGGCGCCTGCTACGCCTCGACCAACGTCGTGACGCGGATGGTCCAGCGCGTGCGGCCCGTGCTGTTCGTGGTGCTCGCGGGCACCAGCCTCGGCGGACTCGTCCCGCTGACCCTGGTGATCGTCGCGCAGGCGATGACCAGCGGCGGGGCGGCGTTCCGGACACTCGAATGGTCGGCCGTCGGGATCGTCCTCCTGGCGGGCGCGTTCAACGCCCTGGCCCTCGTGGGCCTCACGCAGGCCATGCGCGATACCACCGTCGCGACGACGAACACCCTCAGCTCCTCGCAGCTGGTGTTCAGCTTCTTCGCCTCGGTGCTCCTGTTCAGCGAGACCGGCTCGCCGGAGATGCTGCTGGGCGTGGTGCTGGTGATGGCCGGCATCGTCTGGGCGCAGGTGGACCGGTCGCGAACTGCCCGCGGTCCGGCCGGTGATGCGCGGCAGTGATCAGGCTGGGCGTGCCACGCTGTTCAGCCGGACCCGGGCAGCCCCGGCTGGAGCACCGCTTGAGCAGGGCCTGAACGTCCGCCCCGATCAGCGTCGCACGTCGGCCGCCGGAGCCCCGAATCGGAAGTCGAACAGCGCGCTCGGCGGGAGCATCTCGAGCGGGACCTCGATCAGGGTGGAGCCTGGGGCGGCCCGCGCGTCGACGATGGCCCTGGCCAGCGCGTCAGGAGTTTCCACCCTACACGCGAGGAGGTCGAACGTCCGCGCCAGCGCGACAAAGTCCGGATTCACGAGCTGCCAGACGGTGGAGCGGCCGAATGCCGCCTGCATGTTGTGCTTAATTGCGCTGAAGCTGTTGTCGTTGAGGACGATGAGCGTCGCCCGAATGCCGTACATCCGCAGCGTTGCCAGTTCCTGCAGGTTGTAGAGGGCGGCGCCGTCCCCCATGACGGCAACCACTTCAGCGCCGGGCCGGGCCAGCGCCACACCGATCGCGGCGGGCAACCCGAAGCCAAGGGTTCCGGTTCCCCAGGGGAACCGCAACCGGCGCGGGCCAGGGACGTGATGCAGGCGGTCCAGCCAGAACGCCACCAGGCTGTCGGTCAAGAGCGTCGCGTCCGGCGAGAGGGCTGCCGACAGTGCGTCCAGGAACGGCAGCCCGTCGGGGATCCGCCCTTCCGCGTAGCGGCGCCCCAGGGCGCGGGATTCGGCCAGCTCAGGGGCGTCGGGTGGCCGGCGCTGGCCTCCGCCACGAAGGGCGGC
>VGPE01000177.1 GCA_016875645.1 Chloroflexota bacterium | reverse complement strand
GCGCTCCGGGCATCCGCTCGAACGGGTTGCGGCCGGCGATCAGCAGGATGCCCAGCACGATCAGGACGAGATCGACGAGCGGGACGAGCCAGGCGAGGACCGACCCCACGGGCACGGCCAGGACGGACAGCAGAAGGCCGATCGCGAGCATGACGGTGAGCACGCCCGCGAGCACGAGCAGTCCAAGGAGGCCTGCCGCCCGCCGGCCGGCGAGCGAGCGGCTGTTCCCGGCGAGGTAGGCGATGAACCCCGGGTAGAGCGGCAGCAGGCACGGGCTGGCCGCGCTTGCCACTCCGAGCGCGAAGGCCTGGACGAACTGGTCCACGGGGCTTCCTCGACGTTGGCCGGCGGCGCTTCAGGCGCCTGCGATCGCGACGAGCTCGTCGGCCGAGCGATGCCCGAAGCCGATCAGCTCGACGCTGCCGTCCGGTCGGATCAGGATCAGCGGCGTGGACGGCGGGTTGAGCACCTGGTCGCCGAATTGCTCAGCCAGTGCCAACGCGAGCGACGTCGGCGCCACCGCGAACAGCCAGTCGAACCCGAGTTGATCCGCGTAGCGGGCCAGCTGCGCCGTGTCCTCCGAAGGGTCGACGTCCAGTGATAGGTAGAGGACCTGCTCGCGATCGAGACGGGCGAGGGCAACCTTCGCCTCGCCCTGGAGCCGCCGGCAGCTGCTGCACCAGATCGCCATCGGCTCAATGAAGACGGTCCTGCCGGCGAGGTCGGCGATGCGGAACGTCTCTCCGCTCCGTGCGTCGACCAGTTCGATCGCGGCCCATGAGGCCGTGATGGCGGGCGCGGTCGGAGGAGGCGCCGGAGCCTGACTGGCAGGCGCCGGACTGGCAGGCGCCGGACTGGCAGGCGCCGGACTGGCAGGCGCCGTCGAAGTGGCGGGCGCGGACGCCGTCGTGGGCGCTGCAGCACCGGGCGCCGTCGCTGCCGAGCATGCCGTGGCGAACAGGGCGGCGAGGACCGCGACGGCGGCGAGTGGAAGTCGGTACATCGCCCAAGTGTGCCGTCGGTTCCGTGACGGCGCCGTGACGGAGCTCACGGCGCGGACTGCGACCGTCCGCCCGGCGCGCAACCCCGACGCCGGCGGCCGGGGCCGTCAGGCCTCCGGGACGGTGACGTCCACGATGTCGGCGGCGAGCGCCTTCACCAGGTCGACCGGCGCGAGATGGATGTTGACGCCGCGAGCGCCGCCGCCGATCGAGACAATCGGGAGGGCCATGATCGACGCATCGACGATGGCCGGCCACGCGCGCGACGCTCCGAAGGGCTTGATCGTGTAGCGGACATACCCGGTCACCGCCCTTGCCTCGTCAGCGTCCGGCAGCGACATGCGACTGACGCCGAGGTGCGCCCGCAGCTTGGGCCAGTCGAAGCGGCGGCCCGCGGGCACCAGGACGAAGAGGTAGTCGTCCTCGCCACGCCGCATCACGATCGTCCGCAGGAGCGCCGCGAGCGGGATGCCCTGGAGGTTCGCCGCCTCCTCGGCGCTCTGGGCCACCTCGGTGCGGACCACGCGGTGAGAAATGCCCGCAGCCCGGGCTGCCTCGAGGGCGGGCGTGTCGTCGCTCTCCATCGACCCGATCGTAGCCGCACAATCCCGCAGGTGGATGACCTCGATCTTGCGCCGCGGCCGCTGACCCTCATGGCCGTGCACGCTCACCCCGACGACGAAACCATCGGCACGGGCGGCACCATGGCTCGCGCCGTCGGCGCCAGCCGTCGCGTCGTCCTGGTCACCTGTACCCGCGGCGAGATGGGCGAGATCGTGATGTCCGAGCTGGACACGCCCGAGAATCACCGCCGGCTGGGCGAGCTGCGGGCGGCCGAGCTGGAAGCGGCGATGACAGAACTGGGCGTGACCGAGTGGGACAACCTCGGCTACCGGGACTCGGACATGATGGGCCGGCCCGGGAACCTCGACCCGCGCTGCTTTTGGCAGGCCGATCTGGACGAGGCGATCGGGCGGCTCACCTGGCTGGTTCGCCGGCATCGGCCCGAGGTGATCACGACCTACAACGACTTTGGCGGCTACGGCCATCCGGACCACATCAGGACACACCAGGTCGCAATCGGCGCATTCGAGCGGGCGGGCGACCCCGGCTGGTACCCGACGCAACTGGTGGAGGGTGGCGTCGCGCCGTGGACTCCGCTCAAGCTGTACGAGCAGGCGGTGCCGAGGTCGGTTCGGCTGGCGATGGTCGAACGGACCGAAGCCATGGGCCAGCGCTCGTTCTGGTCGGCGCCCGAGAACGCCTCGCCCGAGGAGATGGTGGAATACGAGGCGTTCCTCGCCCGCGCCCTGATCCCGGACGATCAGATCACGACCCGCGTCGACGTGAACGACTTTCTCGAGGCGAAGTGACGGGCGCTGGCATGCCACGTGACCCAGATCAGCCCGCACCACCCGTTCCTGTCCTTCGGTCTGGAGAGCTGGCGTGACATCTGGACGCACGAGTCGTACGTGCTGCGCGAGTCACGAGTCCCGGCGGAGCTGCCAGAGGATGATCTGTTCGCCGGGCTGACCTGAGGCGTCGGCCGCCGCCGGCGCCGCCATCGGCCGCCATCCGCCGCTCGTTGGCCGCTCGTTGGCCGCTCGTCGGCCGCCATCCGCCGCTCGTTCACGCCCTGAGCGCTTCGCGACCGCGTTCACACCCCGCATCCTTCGCCTGGCGACCCGGTAAGGCCAAGAATCCCGCCGACGGCGTGATCCGGGTCGCGATCGCCGTCCAGCGACGGCCATGACGCGTCGCGAGTCGCAGGTCAAGCGCCCTGGGCGGGATTTCCGCGCGGACCGCTGGCGTCGGAACTTCGGCCGCCGAGAATCACGAACCCCGGCCGCTGTACGCCCGGGGGGAGCGTGCCCAAGTGAAATTGGTGAAGTGGCGGACCCGACCGGATTCGAACCGGCGATCTCCAGCGTGACAGGCTGGCATGTTGGGCCGCTACACCACGGGTCCGCGCGGCACGAAGCGGGAGGATAGCACCAACCATTTCGGAGAGCCGGCGATGCCCCGGCGGCGCGCGACCTTCCGGGCGATGCCCGTCAAAGCATCATCGGGGCCGCCGATGCCCCGGCGGCGCGGGACCTTCCGGGCGATGCCCGCCAAAGCATCATCGGGGCCGGCGATGCAGTGAGGGGCATCGCACCGGACACTGGCCCGGTACGGGACGCCGGCACCGGACACTGGCCCCGGTACGGGACGCCGGCACGTGACGGCCGCACCCGGGCGACCGCAGGACCGTGATCACGTCACGTGCGATACTCGACGATATGCCCGCCCTGATCGATCTGCGGAGCGACACGTTCACGAAGCCCTCGCCCGAGATGCGACGCGCAATGGCCGAGGCCGAAATCGGCGACGACGTCTACGGCGAGGACCCGACCGCGAATGCCCTCGAGGAGCGCGCCGCCGAGCTGCTCGGCAAGGAGGCAGGGCTCTTCGTCAGCAGCGGCACTCAGGGCAATCTGGTCGCCCAGCTGGCGCACCTGCGGCGCGGCGACGAGACGATCGCCGGCGAGGACACGCACATCATCGTGGACGAGGCAGGGGGCCACGCGGCACTGGTCCGCACGACGGTCCGGCCGATCCCCGAGGACCCCGACGGGACGCTGCCCCTGGACGCCGTGAAGGCCGCCTTCCACGACGGGGACTTCCACAGCCCGATCACCGGCATGGTCGCGCTGGAGAACACCCACGCGATGAGCATGGCCCAGCCCCTGGGCCGCGCCTACACCGACGCGGTGGGGGCCATCGCCCGCGAGCGCGGGGTGCCGCTTCACATCGACGGCGCCCGTTTCTTCAACGCCGCGGTCGCGCTCAACGAGCGCCCGAAGGATCTCGCAGCCGCCGCCGACAGCGTGACCTTCTGCCTCAGCAAGAGCCTGGCCTGCCCGGTCGGCTCTGTGATCGTCGGCAGCCGCGAGTTCATCCGCCGTGCCCGGCGCGCCCGAAAGCAGGTCGGCGGTGGCATGCGCCAGATCGGCTACCTCGCGGCGGCCGGTCTCGTCGCCCTGCGGGACGGCCCGTCGGGGATGATCGAGCGCCTGGCCGAAGACCACGCCAACGCGCGCCGCCTCGCCGACGCAATTGCCGAGATGCCGGGGATCATCTCGCCCGGCCACCTCGCCCAGCCCGGCGACGGTCCGTTCGACCCGACCCGAGTCCGGACGAATTTCGTCCTATTCCGCGTGGAGCGCGACCGTGAGCAGTTCCTCGAGGCCGTGGCCAGCCGCGGCGTCCTGTTGATCGGCTATCCGCGCGGCCAGATCCGTGCCGCGACGCATTACGGCGTGACCGAAGCGGACATCGAGGTCGCCATCGGGGCGATCCGGGACGCGCTGAACGAGACGACGGTGCGCCGTTCCTCGGTCGCCGGCCACAGCCCCTCACCCGTGGCCGTCACGGCCCGCTGAGTTCACCCGATTCGCGACCCCCACCCGGTCGCGCTGCCCGGAGGCCCGATGACAAGCCCCGCGACAAGCCCCGCGACAAGCCCCGCGACGCAACCGGCCCTGACCCGACCGGCGGCCGAGACGCCCCTGGACACGCAGCTGTACGACCTCGTGGAGGCGCGGTTCCTCCGGCTGGTCCGCAGCCACCCGGGCATGGCGACGTTCGTCGGGATTCACACGGAGGACGAACGTCTCGGGGACGGGACGCGCGACGCGGTGCTCCAGGAACTTTCGGAGGAGCGCGCTCACCTCGCGAAGGTGGAGGCGCTGGACCCGTGGGGGCTGTCGGAGACGGGGCGGACCGAGCGCGAACTGGAGATCCACAACCTGCGCCGCAGGCTGTTCGACACCGAGGTCCATCGCGTCTGGGAGCGCCGCTCCACCGCCATGGACGCGGTGGGCGACCCCCTCTTCGCCATCTTCGCGCGCGACTTCGCCCCCCTGCCAGAACGCCTCCGCGCGATGACGGCCCGGCTGGAGGCCGTCCCCAGCCACCTCGACGAGCACCGGACGCGCGCGGTTGTGCCCCAGGTCCGCCTGTGGCAGGAGCTCGAACTCGAGTCCGCGGCCGACATGCCCAGCCTGTTCGACGAGATCGTCGCGGCGGGGCGCGGCGCACTCGGTGAGGGGGACCTCAACCGCCTGGAGCGGGCAAGCGTCCGGGCCAAGGCCGCCATCGAGGAGTACGCGGGCTTCGTGCGCGGCACCCTCGCCACGGCGGTGGACGACTGGCCGCTGGGCCGCGACGCCTACGACGAGCTGATCCGGCTGCGTGCCTTCGACGGCCTCGACGCCGACGCGATCCTGGCCATCGGCGAAGAGCAGCTGGCCAGGAACAGGACGGCGCGCGTCGCAGCCGCCCGCGAGATCGATCCGACGGTGGACGAGGCGACGGTGGTCGACCGGATCAAGCGCGAGCACCCCGCCACGTTCGCGGAAGCGCTCGACGCGTATCGCGACGTGATGGTCCGCGCCCGCCGCCACCTCGTGGAGCGCGGCATCGTGTCGGTCCCCGACGACGAGCGGATCGAGGTCATCGCCACGCCCGTGTACCTGCGCAACGTCGTGCCGTTCGCCGCGTACTTCGAGCCGCCCAAGTTCGACGCCAACCCGTCGGGGATCTACATCGTCACCCCATCGGTGGGCGACGACCCCAACGCGATGCGCGAGCACAACCGCAGCTCGATCAGCAATACCAGCATCCACGAGGCGTACCCGGGCCACCACCTCCAGCTCTCGGTCGCCACGCGCCACCCGAGCCTGACGCGGCTGCTCATCGACGCCCCCGAGTTCGTGGAGGGCTGGGGGATGTACAGCGAGCAGATGATGCGCGAGCAGGGCTTCGACGACGCCCCGAACTTCCGGCTCAACATGTACACCGACGCCATCTGGCGGGCGGTGCGGATCGTGCTCGACGTGCGGATGCACCGCGGTGAGATCGGGGTCGGGGACGCGATCCGGTTCATGGTGGAGCAGACGAGCTTCGAAGCGGCGAACGCTCGGGCGGAGGTCCATCGCTACACCTACACCCCGACATATCAGCTTTCGTACCTGCTGGGCAAGGTGCTGCTGCTGGGCC
>VGPE01000176.1 GCA_016875645.1 Chloroflexota bacterium | reverse complement strand
CCGCCCGACGTCGCGGCCGCGGCGGCTGCCGCTCGAACGGCTGCGGTTCGGACACGCCCGGCGCGCCGACCGCCGACCCCGACCTGGCTCCCGCAGCGTCGACGCAGCTGGGCAGGTCCCGCGATCGCGGTCACCATGCTGGCCGCGCTGGCGGCCCTCGTGGCCTTCGCGCTCCTCGGCGGTTTCGGGGGGTTCGGACGCGATCCGGGAGGCCCGACGACGCAGCCCTCGCCGCCGGCCTCGGACCCAGCGTCGCCGTTCGTGCCGCCATCGGCGAGCCCCTCAGCGAGCCCGAGCGGGTCGGAGAGCCCGAGCGCGAGCCCCAGCCCGACATCGACCCCGACCCCGACCCCGACCGGCGCCGCCAGCCCGTCGCCCGCGCGGACCCCGACGACGACCCCGGCCGTGACGCCGTTCCCGACCTCGGTTCCGACCTTGCGTCCGATCGTGGATCCGGCACAGGCGCGCACGTATCTCGATAACGTCCGCACGGCCATCAGAAACGCGGCTGCCGTCGGGCGCGTCTCGACGGCAGATGCCGATGCGCTGCTGATCCGCGCTGCGGGCATCGCAAGTGACCTCGACGCCCGCCTCTACGACGACGCCGCGAACGGCGCAGCGGAACTCCGGCGTGCCGTCGACGAGCTGGAACAGGCGGGCCGGTTCGTCGATCCCGCGGAGATCCGGCGGGCCATCGAGAACCTGTTGTCCGTGTTGCCGCGCCCCACCGCGTAGGCGCCCGACTCGATCGGGAGGTCGGCCCAGCCCAGCGACCTTACCTTCCGCTTACGCAGCGCGCCGACTCCGTCCACGGCGATCCCCATACTCCGAGGCCATGAAGACCATCCTGGTCGTCGACGACGAGCGCAACATCGTTGACCTGCTGCGGCTCTACCTGGAGAAGGAAGGCTTCGCCGTGCTCGCCGCGTATGACGGCGATGAGGCGCTGGCGCTGCAGAGGCGTCACGAGCCGGCGCTGGTCGTGCTCGATCTGATGCTGCGGAAGGTCGACGGGTTCGAGGTCTGCCGCGAGATCCGGCGACGGGGCGACACGCCGGTGCTGATGCTGACCGCACGCTCGGACGACATCGACGCGATCGTGGGCCTCGAGCTGGGCGCGGACGATTACGTCACCAAGCCGTTCAACCCGCGTGCGCTGGTCGCGCGGGTCAAGGCCATCCTGCGCCGAACGGACGTGACGCGGCGCGGCGGGCGTCCGATCGAGGTCGGAACGCTCCTCGTCGACCCGCGCCGGCGCGAGGCGCTCGTGGGCGAGCGGCGCCTCGAGTTGCGTGCCCGCGAATTCGACCTTCTGGCCGCGCTGGCCCGCGATCCGGGCGTGGTTCTCACCCGCGACGCGCTCCTCGAGGACGTCTGGGGCACCGACTTTTCGGGCGAGACGCGGACCGTGGACGTTCACGTGGCGGAGGTCCGCAAGAAGCTGGCCGATGACGGCCCGGCGATCGAGACCGTGCGGGGCGTCGGGTACCGGCTGGTGCCGCCACCACGCGAGCCCCTGCCGCCGGGCGCCCGCACAACCGCCACGGAAGGGCCGAACTCGACGTGACCCGCTCGCTGAGCTGGCGGGTCGGCATCGGTTTCGTGCTGCTGTCGTTGGCGACCTGGGCCGCCATCGGCGGCGCGCTGTTCCTGGTTCTCCGTGCGCTCCACGCGGATGCGACCAGCGCCCGTCTGGCCGACCTGGCCCAACCGCTCGGAGCACAGGTCCGGCTTGCCGCGGCCGGCAACGAGCCGCGCCGGGCACTCGTGGAGCTCCGCGACCAGGTGGCGGGCCAGGGTCTCATCCTGTACCTGCACCTGTCGGACAGGCGGATCGTCCGCCTTGCCGAGGACCCCGCGCCGCCAGCGTCACTCCCGATCACCACCGGCGCGCCACGCGGCGCCGTCGATCGGGGCACGTACCGCGGTCCCGACGGCGTCGCCTATGCGTGGGCGGCATTCATCCTGAGCGGGCCGGGCCAGGCGGGGCCGCGAGCCCTCATCATCGCCACGCCGGACCGCGCAGGTGCGGAGGCGCTGCGGAACCTGTTCGCTGCCCTGCCCGCGGCGATCCTCGCGTCGCTCATCGTGGGTGCACCCATTGCCTGGATGCTGACGCGATCCATCGCGCGGCCCCTGCGCCGCCTCGCCCAGGCGACCGCCGACCTGCCGCGCGGAGGTGCGGCCCCGCTGCCCGAGGAAGGCCCGTCCGAGGTGCGCGAGGTCACCCGCCACTTCAACGCGATGGCAGCCGTGCTCACGGCCACCCGCCGCAGCGAGTCGGAGATGCTGGCCAACCTGCGCCACGACCTGCGGACTCCGGTCACAGTGATCGGCGGCTTCGCGGCCGCGCTCACCGATGGCACCGCATCGGGGCCCGACGTCGACCGGGCGGCGCGGGCGATCGCGCAGGAGGCCGAGCGTCTCGAGCAACTGGTCGGCGAGCTCGGCGCGGTCGAGCGCCTGCACTCGGGGGAGCCCGGCCTGCGGCCGGAGCCGCTCAGCGTCGAGGAGTCCCTCGCGGCAGCTGCCGAGCGCTTCGCTGCCCGCGCGCAGGCGGCCGGAACGGAGATCGCCGTCCTCGACCGCCTCGAGGGGTTGACGCTGATCGCCGACCGTCAGGCCGTGGAGCGCATGCTCGCCAATCTCGTCGGGAACGCGATCGCCGCGATCGGCGAGCTGGGGACGCCGGGAGGCGAGCCGCTCGGCCACATCTGGCTCGGTGCGCGACGGCTCGCGCAGCCCGGAGCGCCAGAGGCGATCGTGCTCGAGGTCACCGACGATGGCCCGGGCTTCCCGCCGGGATCGATCGATCGCGTCTTCGAGCGCTTCTATCGGGCCGATCCCGCGCGGGCACGGGCAACCGGCGGCTCCGGCCTGGGCCTCGCGATCGTCCGCGACCTGGCACGCGCCCACGGCGGAGATGCATTCGCCGAGAATGTCGCGCCGCGCGGGGCGAGAGTGGACGTGGTCCTTCCCGTCGTCGCTCGGCCGGCCGCACTCGGGGACGCGGCTCCGCTGGGCTGACTCAGGCCTCCGCCCCGGAGGTCGGTGACGAGAACGCCACGGCCGTCGACGAACTCCCGGTCTGCTCGCCGCGTCGCTGGCCATCGCGCATCTGGGTCCCGATCACGAGCCCGACGATGATGGCGACCATCAGCGCCAGCACGCCCAGGATCCGCAGCAGTTCTCCGGCCCGATCCGGGCTGCCGCCCGGGCGCTGCCAGAGGCTGCCGAGTGTCGGCACGCGGCCGGGCGCAAGCAGGAAGCCGAGCCACAGGCCGGCGATCAGCCCGCCGACGTGCGCCGCGTTGTCGATCCCACCGCCGATGCCCGCGAGGCCGAAGCCGAACAGCAGGTTGATCAGGATCAGGCCGCCGATCTGGCCGATCAGCATCTGGCCGCGCCAGTCGAGCACGGGGTGGTGCGTGCGCGAGACGGCCAGCAGGACCCCGAAGAGTCCGAAGATCGCGCCCGAGGCACCCACCGAGGGGATGTCCCCGCCGAAGAGGAAGCTTCCGATCGAACCGGCAGCCGCCGACAGGAGGTAGATCAGCGCGAAGATCCGGGCCCCGTACAGCTGCTCTACGAGCGAGCCCGCGAGGTAGAGGGCATACATGTTGAAGAACAGGTGCAGATAACCGCCGTGGAGCAGCGTGATCGAGAACAGCCTCCAGTACTCCCCGTCCGCGAGGGCGAACTTGTCGAGCGCGAGGAGGCGGAACAGCTCGTCGCTGCGCGGGTCGAACGCGACGATGGAGACGATCATCGTGGCGGCCAGCACGCCGATCGTGACCAGCGGCCGGCCACTGAGGCCACGGCTGGCGGCGAAGTAGCGGCCCGCCGCTCGCGCGTCACCGGTCTCCTTGGCCAGCCATCCCAGGCGGGCGTCGATCTCCGGCCGGTCTTCGGGCGGCGCCCGACGCTTCGCTTCGAGGTAGGCCTTCTGGGCGCCGGGCAGATCCCCATGGCGGACGCGCAGCCGCGCCAGCTCGCGCCAGGCGAGATAGGTGACCGGCGTCTCGCTCAGCTGCAGGATCTGCTGCCAGGCGGACGCCGCCTCGTCCTCGCGGTCCATCCGATACAGCGCGGTCCCGAGGCCGTGCAGCGCCGTTGCCGTCAGCGTCGGGTCCGGCACCCCGATCACCCGCTGGTACAGCGCGGCCGCAATCGGCAGCTCGCCCGCGTTGAGCTGCTCGTCAGCGTGCCGGATGATGCGCATTGCACGGGCCGGGTCGAGCGGCCCGGCTCGCATCAGCTCTGCCAGGCCGGCCGCGTCTTTCCGCGGCGCGATGACGTCAGCCGCCATGGGAGGATCGGGCGACCCGCCTGGGGCACCAACCGTTGGGGGCCCACCAGGGACCGGTCCGTCGTCCATCGAGCCGACTCTACTAGAGTTGCCGCCATGATCATCCGCGGCCGTCCGGGTCCGGTCCTGTCGCGCTGATGTGCGGCCGCTTCGTCCAGGAGTGCTCGGTCACCGAGCTCGCCGAGCTGTTCCAGGCCGAGCCGATCGCCCTCGACGACGACTCGCTGGCGACGGCGCGCTACAACCTTGCGCCGACCGATCCCGCCGCAGTCGTCGTGGAGCGGATCGACGGGCGCCGCGCCGTGGTGGCCTTCCGCTGGGGGCTGATCCCCCACTGGGCGACGTCGGCCTCGATCGCGGCGCGGACGATCAACGCGCGGGCCGAGACCGTGGCGACCACGCCCGCCTTCCGCGACGCCCTCCGGCGACGGCGCTGCCTCGTGCCTGCCGAAGGCTTCTACGAATGGACCCGCTCGATCGGTCCGAGCGGACGGGTCACGCGCGCCCTACCTCCTGCGGCGCGCCGACCATGCGCCGTTCGCCTTCGCGGGCCTCTGGTCGAGCTGGCGGGACCCGGCCAGCGGCGAGCACCGGCGGACGTTCGCCATCGTGACTCGCGCCGCGAGCGACGCGATCCGTCCGATCCACGACCGCATGCCCGTTGCGCTGCCACCCGAGGACTGGGCGACCTGGCTGGCGCCCGAAGCCCCGGACCCCGTGGCGGTGCGCGCGCTGCTCGAGCAGCCTGCGGAGGCACAGCTCGAGATCGTCGCGGTCGGGACGTTGGTGAACAGCGTCCGCAACCAGGGGCCCGCGCTGATCGAGCCGCGCGCGGCGGGGCCCGGATCCGAACCGGCGGGCCTATTCGCCGAGGGCGCGCGTCCAGCCTGAATCGCGCACCGCGGCGGTGAAGGCGGCTTCCGGGGCGACCCCACGGTCGAGACCGGCCGCGTACCGGCCCAGCAGCCGGCCGAACGACTCGCCATCGCCAGCGGGTGCCTCGAAGGCGTCCTCGGCGCGCGGATCCGGCGCCCCGCGCGTGACCGCGACCGCCCGAGCACTCGCGAAGGCGGCTGCTTCGTATGCCGCGCCCGCCGCGTCTGGGTCGAGCTGGTCGGCAATGACCAGGACGGCGAAATCGGTGAGGTAGCGCAGGCCGAGAGCCACATCGGCGGCGTCGAGTCGCAACGCGGCGGAGTCAGGGCCCGGCGCGGACTCAGCGGGTTCTGACGACTCGGTCCGGAGGTCGTCCGCCTCGTCCCCGGAGGTCTGCGTCGGCAGGATCAGGGTCGGATTCGCCGCGTCGCGCAGCACCGCCGCATGGCCGATGCCCGCCCGCCCCAGCGCGAGCACGAGCGCATCGCCTGCAGGATCGTCCCCGATCCGGCCGACCAGCTGGGTCGTGGCACCGGCCCCGGCGGCCCCGAGCGCGATCCAGCCCGCCAATCCGCCCACGTCGACGCCGCGCTCCGACGCGCGGGCAGCCGGGCAACCCAGGATGACGATCATGCCCGCGAGGGTACGGGGTTCTGGCCGATCGACCCGGTCAACTGGGTCCGGGTGTTTCCGCCGGCCGCAGCGTCTTCCCCGGCCGCAGCGTCTCGCCGGGCTTGAGCGTCTCGGCGGGTCGAAGCGTCCGGGTCGCGCCGGGGGTGGCCGTCGGGCTGGCAGTCGCGCTCGGCCGCGCGGTCGCGGGCGGGCGGGCCGAGGGAGAAGCGGTCGGGCGGGTGCCTGACGGGCTCGGT
>VGPE01000175.1 GCA_016875645.1 Chloroflexota bacterium | reverse complement strand
GCTTCTTCTCGCCGCACGGGATCGCGGTCGATTCGCGCGGGGATGTCTACGTCGCCGAGGTGTCGGCGAGCGACTACGGCCGCGGGTGGAACGTGAGCCCGGAACTGCGCTCGATGCAGAAGCTGGTCAAGCTGCCCGCGAATCGCTGACCGCGGCTACGCCTTCGCCTGGAGCTTGGCCCAGGTGTCCTTGAGCGTGAGCGTGCGGTTGAAGACGAGCGCGCCCGGGCGCGAATCCGGGTCTGCGCAGAAGTAGCCGAGGCGCTCGAACTGCACCGGCTCGCCGACCGGCGCTGACGCCAGCGACGGCTCCAGGCGGGCGCCGGTCACGACTGTCTCGGAATCCGGGTTGAGATCCGCCAGCAGGTCCCGCCCGTCGGCCCCAGGGTCGGGCGGCGTAAACAGGTGCTCGTACAGCCGGACCTCGGCCGGCACGGCGTGGGCGGCGGACACCCAGTGGAGCGTGGCCTTTGGTCGCCGCCCATCGGGCGAGTCGCCGCCCCGGGTCGCGGGGTCATACGTGCAGCGCAGTTCAATCACTCGGCCGGCCGCATCCTTGATGACCTCGCGGCAGGTGATGAAGTACGCCGCCCGCAGCCGTACCTCTCGCCCGGGCGCCAGCCGGAAGAACTTCGGCGGCGGCTCCTCGAGGAAATCGTCACGCTCGATCCAGAGCTCGCGCCCGAACGCCACCGTGCGGCTCCCCGCCGACGGGTCCTCCGGGTTGTTGACGACGTCCATCTCCTCGACCTGGCCCGCCGGGTAGTTCTCGATCACGAGCTTGAGCGGGTCGAGCACTCCGAACCGCCGGGGCGCCACACGGTTGAGCACGTCCCGTACGGCGTGTTCCAGCTGGCCGATCTCCACCACCGTGTCGGCCTTGGTCACCCCGATCTCGGTCGCGAAATCCCGGATGCCCTCGGCGGGGAAGCCGCGCCGGCGCAGGCCGGAGATGGTGGGCATCCGCGGGTCGTCCCAGCCGCGCACGTGCCCCTCGGTCACGAGGCGCAGCAGCAACCGCTTCGAGAGCACCGTGTGCGTGAGGTTGAGCCGCGCGAACTCGTACTGGCGCGGCCGAGACGGGACCGGGAGGTGCTCGACCAGCCAGTCGTACAGCGGCCGGTGCGCCTCGAACTCGAGCGTGCAGATCGAGTGGGTCACGCCCTCGATCGCATCCGACTGGCCGTGCGCCATGTCATAGGTGGGGTAGATGCGCCACGCATCGCCGGTTCTCGGGTGCGTCGCGTGCAGGATGCGGTACAGCACCGGGTCGCGCAGGTTGATGTTCGGCGAGGCCATGTCGATCTTCGCGCGCAGGACCCGGGCGCCGTTGGGGAACTCGCCCGCGCGCATCCGGGCGAACAGGTCCAGCGATTCCACGATGGGCCGGTCGCGCCAGGGTGAGTCGCGGCCGGGCTCGGTCAGGGTGCCGCGGTGCTCGCGGATCTCGTCGGCCGACAGGTCGTCGACGTAGGCGTCACCGTTGCGGACCAGGTGGACCGCCCAGTCGTACAACTGCTCGAAATAGTCCGACGCGTGGTAGAGGTGGGCGCCCCAATCGAAGCCGAGCCAGCGCACATCGCGCTCGATGGCGTCGATGTACTCCTGCTCCTCCTTGACGGGGTTCGTGTCGTCGAAGCGCAGGTGGCAGCGGCCGCCGAACTCCCCGGCGATCCCGAAGTTGAGGCAGATCGACTTCGCGTGGCCGATGTGCAGGTAGCCGTTGGGCTCGGGCGGGAACCGGGTGATGGCCGTTTCGACGCGCCGGGCGGCCACGTCCGCCGCGACGATGTCGCGGATGAAGTCGCTGCGTTCGGGCGCCGCCGGCGGCATGGGGCCATCGGTCCGGGTGCTCACGGCACGGTCAATCGGCTGTCGATCCTGAAGTAGGGGACTGGCTGGCGCGCCAGGATTCGAACCTGGAACCCCCTGATCCAGAGTCAGGTGCCATACCGTTAGGCCACGCGCCAGTGCGCCGGCCAGTCTAGCAAACGGGTCCGGGCGGGCCTCCCGGTCAGGCGACCGCGAGCCGGTTTCGGGGCAAGGTCGGCGTCGGCCGTCGGGTCATCGGTGGCCCCCGACTCCCCGCCGGCCGACCGGCGACTACATGGCTTCGAAGGTCTCCACGACCTGCACCGCCGCGCCGGGTGCGACGAGGACCGGGCAACCCTTCGCCTTGGCGACGGCGTCGTCGAGCGACGAGGCGCGGATGACGCTGTAGCCCGACGGCCCGGCGGGATCGGCGCTCACGGTGCCGTTGGCTGCGATCCGCCGCGTCTGGGACGCCGGATTGCCACCGTCCACGACCGCATCGCCGAGCTGCGCGAACCAGTCGTTCCAATCTTTGAGGACCTTTGCCCCCTCCTCCGGCGTCGCTGGCATCCCGGGGCCGCCGTGGTACACGAGCAGGTAGTTGGCCATTGGGTTTGACCCTCCGCTGGCGATGGATCGGGCGACCATCTGCCGCCGCTACCGCATCAACGAACGGCGAATCCTCAAATCGACATCCGAGATCGACGCTCTCACAATCTTGTCATCTGCCGGTCATCCGCCGCCGCCTCTCTCACGGTCATCGGACGTCTCGCTGACCCGGGTCTACCCGGCGCCTGAGGCACCGCCGGCTCACCGGTTTCGCTCTGTCCGCACGAAGAGCGCCGTCCCCAGCCCCAGGAAGGCGAGGAACATGCCGCCCGTAATGGCGAGGTTGACGCCGGCGGGCCAGATCACCGGCGCAACCTGGTCGGGCTGGAGTCCGTAGAAGACGTTCCGCGTGAGTTCGACCGCGTATCGCATGGGCGCGATCGCGGCGACCGCGGCGAGTGCCGGCGGCAGGTCGTGGATCGGCGCGAACACACCCGCGAGGAAGAACTGGGGCAGCATCAGGAACGTGAACACCTGGTTCGCGCTGCGCTGGGACTGCATCCGCGAAAGCACGAGCAGTCCGAAGGCACCGCCGAACACCGCCAGCGCGAGCAGGACCGGCAGCAGCGTCAGCATCACCAGTGGATCGATCCGGACCCCGATGAGCAGGCCGACCAGGAGGATCGCGGCCGCCTGGGGCAGCGCCACGAGTGCCTCGCCGAGGATCTTGCCGATCACGATCGAGTAGCGCGAGACGGGCGAGACGAAGATCTCCTGGCTGAAGTCCTCCTCTCGATCGGCCACCAGCGAAATGACGCCCAGTGCCGCCGATTGCCAGACGGTCTGGGCGAGCACACCCGTGAAGACGAACGTCGTCACATCGATCCCACCCGGAGAGCCGAAGCCCGCCTGCAGCGCTGGCCCGAGCAGCAGGACCAGCCCGACCGGCAGCGTGAGGTCCGCGAACAGCCGCACCCGGTCGCGCAGCAGCTTGACGAAGTCGCGGTGGGCGATGACCAGAATCGCCGAGAGCTCGATCATCGCCGTGCCTGGCGGGCTGGGCCCGGCTCGCCGTCGGTGGACCCGGCCGCCGTCGGCTCCGCCGCTGTCCCTTCGGCACGGCTGACGATCTCGAGGTAGGCATCCTCCAGCGTGGGCGAGAGCGTGCGCACGACGGTCAGAGGCGTCGCGATGGCCTTGAGGGTGGCATGGGCAGCAGCGCCGGCGACCGCGACCGTGAACGGGCCATCGCCCTCCGTCTTTAGCCCGCGTCGCGCGAGCTCGTCGCGGAGCCCTGCCCGATCGGCCGCGTCGACCACCAGGGACTCCCGCGAGAGGTCCGCTTTCAGGCGCGCGGGCGTCCCCTCCGCCACCACGCGCCCGTGGTCGATGATGCAGATCCGGTCGGCCTGCTCGGCCTCCTCGAGGTAGTGAGTCGTCAGGAAGATCGTCGTCCCGCTCTCGCGGCGGACCGTCCGCAGGTGCTCCCAGAGCGTGCGTCGGGTCGGCGCGTCCAGACCGGCGGTCGGCTCGTCGAGGAAGAGCACGCGGGGCCGATGGAGCAGGCCCCGGACGATCTCCAGCTTGCGCCGCATGCCGCTCGAATACGTCCGGATCGGGTCGAAGATCTGCCGTTCCAGCCCCAACAGCAGTGCGAGCTCCTCCACCTGGCGGCGGTAGGCAGCCGGCATCAGCCGGTACGCGGGCCGGTACGGATAGAGACCGAACAGGATGGCGTGGAAGCGGACGTTCTCCTCGGCGGTCAGGTTCTGATCCAGGCTGGGCTTCTGGAAGATGATCCCGACCCGCTGGCGGACCTCGCTCGCCTCGGACACGATGTCGCGGCCGTCGATGGTGGCCCGGCCGTCCGTCGGCGCGAGGGTCGTGGTCAGGATCGAGATCGTCGTGGTCTTGCCGGCCCCATTCGGCCCGAGGAGCGCGAAGAACTCGCCCGGGCCGACCGAGAAGCTGATGCCGTCGACGGCATTTCGCCCGGCCTTCCGGTAGCGCTTGACGAGTTCCTGGACTTCGATCACGACGGCCGCAGCCTAGTGCCTCCGGGCGACGACCGCGGTTTCGGCCCGCCACGGGGACAGAGGGCCACCCGTGCGGGTTCGGCTGTCACTCGCGGTGCCGGACTTGGCATGCTTGCGGGGTGAAGATCAGCGCCGTCCGCACCTACCCGGTCAAGGTCGGCAGCATCCCGGTCGACGGCGATCGGCCCGAGTTCGTGCACCAGCTGATCGTCAAGGTGGAGACCGACGAGGGCATCAGCGGCCTCGGCGAATCCGGGCTGTCGGGCCGCGAGTCGGCGGTGATGGCGATCCTGCGCCAGCTGGAGCCGATGGTCGTCGGGCGCGACCCGTTCGAGATCGGGCCGCTCTGGCAGGAGCTCTACCGGCACACCTACTACGAGGGCTCTCGCGACCTGACGGCGGCGATCGCGGCGCTGGACATCGCGCTCCACGACATCAAGGCCCGGGCGTTGGGTGTTCCCGTCTGGCAGCTGCTGGGCGGCCACCATCGCGACTGGGTGCCGCTGTTCGCGACCACCGAGGCGCCGATGGGCCCGGAGCTCCTCGAGCACGGGCGGCGGCTGGTCGACGCCGGCTGGTCGGTGGTGCGGACCTGGGTCCATGCTCCCTCGGAGGCGGCGGGCGGCCGCGAATTCGATCCGCGCGCCTCGATCGGTCCCACGGCCACCTGGCTGACCCGCCTGCGCCAGGAGCTGGGGCCCGGCGTCACCCTGGGCGTCGATTACCACCACCGGCTCTCGGTGGCTGAGGCGGCGTCGTTCTGCCAGCGCATGCCGTCCGGCACGCTGGACTTCCTCGAGGAGCCGATCCGCGACGAGACGCCCGAGGCCTACGAGGCGCTCCGGCGGTTGACGGACGTGCCATTCGCGATCGGTGAGGAATTCGCGAGCAAGTGGCAGTTCCTGCCGTATATCGAGCGCGGGATCGCGCAGTACGCGCGGGTGGACGTGGGCGTGGTGGGCGGGCTGACCGAGGCGATGAAGGTGGCCGCCATGTGCGAGGCCCACTACGTCGACCTGATGCCGCACAACCCGCTCGGCGTGATCGTGACCGCCGCCACGACCCACCTGGCGGCGGCGGTGCCCAACTTCGCGTCGATGGAGATCCGCTCCTCGCCGACCGAGGACTACGGCTTCTACGACCGCGACCTGTTCCCGGTCCAGATGGAGCAGGACGGGCCGCGGATGCGGGTGCCGACGGGGCCCGGCCTGGGCGTGGAGCTCAACGAGGATGAGGCCCGGCGGCGCGCGGCCGAGTTCCGGCCGATGGCCACCCGTCATTTGCGGCGTCCGGACGGCTCGATCGCCAACTGGTGAGGGCTGTCCCCGGGCGCGGGCCGGGCTCGAAGGCACGCCGGCGGGCAGGAGTTGGCGGACCGGCGACAATGGGGCCCACGCCGCGGGCTCCGATCCCGGCGGCGTGTCGTGCGGTGCAACCGGTGATCGTCGACCTCGCCCGGGTGGTTCTCCGCCCACCCTCGCTGCTGGCCGCGTTCGACGTGCTGCTCGCGCGCTACACGGAGGCCACCGACATCGTGACGGTGTCAGCGGGCCGCGACGCTTGCGCAGAGGTCCACATCATGCCGTTTCCCGCGCCCTTGGGGCCCGCTTCTGGTCCGTCCTGCTCTCGTTCCTCCTGGTTGCCCTGGCCGCGATCCCGGTGGCAGC
>VGPE01000174.1 GCA_016875645.1 Chloroflexota bacterium | reverse complement strand
TCCGCCAGCCCCGTCCCACGCCCGCCGCGAGCGGTAAGCCTCGCGAGTCGCCCGGGCACGCTCTGTGTCCGCTGCGAACGGCCGGGCCGGCGGCGCCCCCGAGGCGGGGGTCCGTGCCGAGCCGCCGCTCCGTGGCGTCGAAGGTCCGGTGATGGCCTCGTACGCGGCCTGGATCGCGAGGAAGCGAGGGGTCGCCGCGTCGCCGGCAGAATCCGGGTGGTAGCGCTTGGCGAGCGCACGGTAGGCGCGTTTCACCTCGCCGAGGCTCGCGCCGCGCACAAGCCCGAGCGTGGCATACGGATCGCCCGTGAACGTCATCGGGAAGGGTCCGGCTGGCTCGCGAGGTCGTCCTGGGCCGGCGTCAGGCGGTCAACTCGCCGACGGGGGCAAGATCGAAGGTCGCGACCGATTCCGAAGCGACGCGTCCGTGTGGATCCAGCCGCGCCGGCCGGTGGTAGCGCGCCAGCATGCGGAGCGCCTGGCTGTCGACGACCCCGGCCTGCGCCAGCGACTCGACGGCGGCCGCCCAGCCTGCGACCCGCTGGCCGGCCCCGGCCTCAAGCTTGATGGCCATCCCGCGGGCGCTCGAGTCGCCATTCGAGCGGATCGCAACGCCGCGCAGGCCCGCCAACCCGGTCTTGCTGATCACGCGGCCGGGCAGCGCCTTCATGAGCGAGGTATCGAGCCGTTCGCGCGATCCGCCGGACAACTCCGGGTGTGCCAGCATCGCGTCGCGCACGATGCCGAGCGCGGGGGCGACAGTTCGGCGCGGGTCGCCTTCCACGATCGCCTCGGGCTCCGCGAGGAGCGCGAACGCGCGCGCCACCGCGGCCAGTGGCGCCGCCCAGGTCGGGACGCCACAGGCATCGATGCCTGGCTGCAGCCGCTCCGGGGCGAGCCCCAGGGCACGTGCCACCGCGCGACGGATCTCGCCCTGGACCGGGTGGTCGTCCTGCCAATACGTCTCCAGCGGCCAGCCTCGGAGCCGGCTCAGCAGCACCATCACCGTGTGCGGCCCCGAGCATGCGTGACGGAGCGGGCCCGGGCGCTCGCCGTCACGTGCGAGCCGAGAGGCGGTCAGGGCGTCGAGCGGCATCCCCTCTGTCCCGCAGGCGAGGACCGACTGCGAGATGCCGGCCCGCCGGAACAGCGCCGCGAGGGTCCGGACATGCACGTCCTCGCCGGAGTGGGAGCCCGCGAGGATGGCGAGGTCCGACGGCGCGAGGTCGAACGCGTCCACGCCACCCGCCTCGATCAGGGCAACGAGCCCGAACGGCGCCGCGGCCGCACGGAGCATCACGACGTGCTGCGGATCGCCGGCGACGCGGCGGATCGCGCCCGCCTGGTCGACTTCGACCACGTGGCCGCGATGTTCGCTCTCAACGGTCCGGGCACGGGATTCTCGGACCAGCACGGCGGCTCCGGCGTGCGCGACGCGAGGGGTCGCCCGGCGCGGGCGCGGCACCGATCCGGATGTTCGAGCGGAGCCGGCGGCGACGGCCAGAGGACACCTCCTGGGAAACCTGGATCGGCTGCCCGAGGATACTCCGGGTGCCGGGACCGGGTAGATTTCGCGCGTGGCGAGCGGCAGCGGTGCGGTCTCGGAACCGGACGCTGGCCTGCACGTGTCGCGCCATCCGGGCGTGCTGCACAAGCTGGCCATCCTCCGGGACGAAACCACCGAGCCCAAGAAATTCCGCGAGGTGGTCCGCGAGCTCGCGTGGCTGCTGGGGTACGAGGCCCTGGCCGACGTCAGGACGCGGCCACTGACGGTCCGAACGCCGCTCGAAGAGACCGAGGCGCACCAGCTGGCCGACCGGATCGGACTGGTGCCGATCCTGCGCGCGGGCCTGGGCATGGTGGACGCGATGCTGGAGCTGATGCCGACCGCCCAGGTCTGGCACCTGGGCCTGTTCCGCGACGAGCGCACGCTCCGCCCGGTCGAGTACTACAACCGGCTCCCGGACTCGGCCACGGTGGACCTCTGCCTGATTCTCGATCCGATGCTCGCGACCGGCGGCTCGGCCACGGCAGCGATCGAGGTGCTCAAGCGCTGGGGGGCGGCTCGGATCAAGCTGATCAACCTGATCGCCGCTCCGGAGGGGGTCCACGCGGTGCTGGCCGCGCATCCGGACGTGGCGATCTACTGTGCGGCGCTCGATCGCCAGCTCAACGAGCGCGGCTACATCCTGCCGGGCCTCGGCGATGCCGGCGACCGCCAGTTCGGGACGGGCGTCGGCTAGGGTTCACGCACCGCGGCGCGCACCTCGGTGATGAGCGCGAATGCGCGGGGCGAGGTCCGGGTCGCGGCGCCGCGCGGCCGCGGCAGGTCCACCGCGATGACCGCCTCGACGCGGCCCGGCCGCACGGAGAGCACCACGATCCGGTCGGAGAGGAAGACCGCTTCCGGAACGGAATGGGTGACGAAGAGCACCGTCGTTCTGAGGCGCGTCGCGAGGGTCGCCAGCTCGTCGTTGAGCCGCTCACGGGTCATCTCGTCGAGGGCGCCGAAGGGCTCGTCCATCAGCAGCAGCTGCGGACCGGTGGCAAGGGCGCGGGCGATCGCCACCCGGCCCTGCATCCCGCCCGACAGCTCCCACGGCCAGCGGTCGGCGAAGCCGGCCAGGTCGACCAGGTCGAGCAGTTCGTTCGCGCGCGCTCGCCTGGCGCCAGCATCGGTGCCTGCGAGCTCGAGGGGCAACTCCACGTTCTGACGCACCGTCCGCCAGTCCATGAGGACCGGCTCCTGGAACACCATGCCGTAGCGGCGCTCGAGGCGTGCCGTGCGCGGCGGCCGACCCTCCACGAGCACCGTTCCGGAGGTCGGGTCGGAGAGGTCGGCGACGAGGCGCAGCAGCGTCGACTTGCCCGAGCCCGATGGCCCGATCAGCGTGACGAACTCGCCGGCCGCGATCGAGAGGCTGATGTCGTCGAGGGCATGGACCGCGTCCGGCCCCTCACCGAAGACCTTCGAGACGCCGCGAAGCTCAACAACGGGCGACGCACCGGCCGGGCGAGACGTGTCCTCAGGCGACGGCGGCGTCGGTGACCTCCAGGGCGCGATCGATGATCGCGAACCCCTCGCGCAGCTCGTCCTCGCTGATCGTGAGCGGCGGGTTCGTGAAGAACGTGTTCCAGCGGACGAACGTGTAGAGGCTGCCGGCCCGCAGCGCCCGCCCGAACGCCGCCATCTCGTCGGAGCTGCCGCCGTACGGCGACATCGGCGTGAAGGGCTCGCGCCTGCGCACGAGCTCCACCAGTCCGAAGAGGCCGATCGATCGCGTTGCCCCCACCGACGGGTGCTTCGCCTCGAGTCCGAGGTGCAGCTCGCGCATGACGCGGCCCATCCGGTCGGCTCGCTCGATCAGGCCGTCGTCCTCGTAGATCTGGATCGCCGCGAGGGCAGTCGCACACGCGAGGGGGTGGGAATTGTAGGTAAGGCCCCCGAAGAACACCTTGTCCCGGAACTTCTCGGCGATGCCGCGCCGCATGCCGACCGCGCCCAGCTGGACGTAGCCGCCGGTCAGGCCCTTGGCCATGGTGATGATGTCGGGCACGACCCCCCAGTGGTCGACCGCGAACCAGCGCCCCGTGCGCCCGAAGCCGGCCATCACCTCGTCGCAGATGAGCATGATCCCGTGGCGGTCGCAGATCTCGCGCACGCCCTGCATGTACCCGTCCGGCGGGATCAGCAGGCCGTTGGTGCCGACCACGCTCTCGATGATGAACGCGGCGATCGTGTGGCCGCCCTCGTAGCGGATCACGTCCTCCAGGTCCTGGAGCGCCGTCTCGGCCGTCTCCGGGTCGCGCCGGCCCCACTTGTGGAAGTCCGGCACGTGGACGACGCCCGCCATGCCCGGTTCCGCGGCCCAGCGGCGCGGGTCGCCGGTGAGGGTGATCGCGCCGGCCGTGGCGCCGTGGTAGCTCCGGTACCGAGCCAGCACCTTGTGGCGGCCGGTGGCCTGGCGGGCAAGCTTGATCGCGTTCTCGTTCGCCTCGGCGCCGCCGTTGGTGAAGAAGAAGACGTCGATGTCACCCGGCGTCAGTTCGGCCAGCTTCGCACCCAGGCGCGCTCGCGGCTCGGTCGCCATGAACGGGTTGACGTAGGCGAGCCGCTCGGCCTGTTCCTGGATGGCGCGGATCATCCGCGGCTCGCCGTGGCCCATGTTGGTGCACATGAGCTGGCTGTTGAAGTCCAGGTACCGCTTCCCCTCGGGGGTCCAGAAGTAGGAGCCCTTCGCGCCGGCGACCGGGATCGGGTCGGCGTGGGTCTGGGCCGTCCACTCGTACAGGGTGTGGCGCTTGGAGAGCTCGACGATCTCCTCGCCGGTCATCGAACCCGGAGCGGTGCTGATGCCCATCGGTCTGGCCCCTCGGCGTCTGGCGGTCCTGCGGATCGGCCCCGGCGGTGGGGCTGGCCGGATGATTCAACCACACTCCGGCGCGGCCGCCGCGTGGCGCAGACCCGCCCGAGGGTGCCGGAACGCAACAGCCGGTACCTTCGTCGGTAGCCACCGCGTACTTCTTGCGGTACCGTGAGGGCCACGTCTTCCGCTGCCCGGGGACGGGCAGACCGCGACAACCAGCCGCCCGGAGTCGGCACGGACACCGCATCGGCGACAGATCAGCCCGCGACCCAGCAGGATAGGTGCCCATGTCCCGCATCTCCGTCATCGGCGGCGGCTACGTTGGATTGGTATCTGGCGCCGGCCTCGCACGCCTGGGCCACTCCGTCGTCGTCATTGAGGTCGACCAGGCTCGGCTCGCCCGCATCCGTTCCGGTCGCCTGCCGATCCACGAGCCAGGACTCGAGGAGCTGGTCGCCGAAGAGCGCGCCGAGCAGCGTCTCGAGTTCACCGACGAGTACGCAGCCGCCATTCCGTCCGCGGACTTCGTGTTCCTTGCGGTGAACACCCCGCAGCGACCGGATGGCCAGGCGGACACGTCATTCATCCTGACTGCGGTCCGAACCCTGCTCGCGCACGCCCGCCCTGGCCTGACCATTGTCACCAAGTCCACGGTACCGGTCGGGACGGGCGATCAGATCGAAGGCGCTTGCGCGGGAAACCGGCGTGCGCGCCGAGGTGGTCTCCAATCCGGAATTCCTGCGCGAGGGGACAGCGGTCTACGACTTCATGCATCCCGATCGGGTGGTCGTCGGCGTCGACAACTTCATCACGGGGCGTCGTGCCAACCTCGCGCCGCTGGAGGCCTTTCCAGGCTTCCGCTTCGTCGACGCGGATGTCAGCGAGCCACTGCCGGCCAGCGCGATCGGGGCCGGCCGCCTCGATTGGATCCTCCACTTCGCGAGTCCGGCGTCGCCGCCCAAGTAGCTCGCCGCCCCCGTCGAGACGCTCCGGGTGAACGCCGAGGGCACGCGGCACCTGCTCGATCTCGCGCGCGCAACCGGGGCATCGTTCTTCCTCGCCAGCACCAGCGAGGTCTACGGTGACCCGCTCGTCCACCCGCAGCGGGAGTCGTACTGGGGCAACGTCAATCCAAACGGCGTCCGCAGCGTGTATGACGAGGCCAAGCGGTACGCGGAGGCAATCACCTTCGCTTACCACCGAGCGCACCGCGTCGACACACGCGTGATCCGCATCTTCAACACGTACGGGCCGCGGATGGACCCCTTCGACGGGCGCGTGGTGACCAACTTCGTGCGCCAGGCGCTGGCCGGCGAGCCGCTGACGGCCTACGGGTCGGGCGAGCAGACGCGCAGCTTCCAGTACGTCGATGACCTCGTGGAGGGGATCGTGCGCTACCTCGATGTCCGCCACCCGGGCCCGATCAACCTGGGCAACCCCGACGAGTTCACGATGCTCGAGCCGGCCCGGCTGGTGCTGGAGCTGACGGGTTCGGCCTCGCCGCTCGTCTTCGAGCCGCTGCCGCAGGACGACCCGCGCCAGCGCCGGCCGGACATCTCGCGAGCCCGGGAGTTGCTGGGCTGGGAGCCCCGGGTGCCGCTGCGCGAGGGCCTGGCGCGCACGATCGCGGCCATGCGCGCCGGCGGGATACCTTCCGAAGCGTGAGAGTCCTGGTCACCGGCGGCGCCGGCTACATCGGCAGCCACACCGCCAAGACGCTCGCGCTCGCCGGGGAGCATCCGGTCGTGCTCGACGACCTGCGCACGGGCCATCGCGCCACTGTGAAGTGGGGCCCGCTTGTGGAGGCGTCG
>VGPE01000173.1 GCA_016875645.1 Chloroflexota bacterium | reverse complement strand
GGCGCACGGGACGCATAGTGACGGCCTGACGAGGGCGGCCGGTTCGCAAAGGTGAGCGCGGTGCCATCCGGGAGGTGACCCGTCCCCTCGTTGCGCTGTGACTGGCCCAGGTCATCGCCGGGGTTCGCCACCAGCACGATGAGCACGAAGAGGCCGACGGCGACTCCGCCGACGATTCCACCGCGGATGAGCGTCCGGCGACGCTCGGACTCGCGCGTCGCCCGCGCGGCCTCGCGGTCCGCCCGGTTGGCCGCCAGCTTCGATTCCGGAACGGGCGCCGATCGGCCGGCGGGCGTCGTTCGGGCGGCCGATCGGTCGGCCGGCGTCGTGCGGGCGGCAGTCGACTGGCGGGTTCGGTCGCGGCTTTTCGCCATCGCTCATCACCTGTGGTGGACGGTCCGGTACGCAGCCGCACCATGGCCGCATCGCGGCAGGCTACACATTCGGCCCCATCCCTGCCCTGACGAGGCGATCCCGGCCTAGTATCTCCGCGCGCGGCCGTGACCGGCCGGGACCGGCATGGGGGTCAGCAAACGGTGGGCGTTCCTCCTCAGGCGCCTGGCGTCGGGCGGCCTGACCTGGTGGATCTCGTGCTCTCCTCCGCCTTCGTCGCCAACCCGTACCCCGTCTTTGCCCGCCTCCGCGAGGCCGCCCCGATGCTCTGGGTTGAGCCATGGGGCTGCTGGCTGATGAGCCGCGCGGAGGATGTCGACACGTCCATCCGCGACACGCGCCGGTTCTCGTCGACGGAGCGCGTGGCCCGCGTCATCCGCGGCGTGCCCGGCTTCGAGGAAGGCCGCTTCGACGCGATCTACGAGAACTTCGAAGTCGGGATCGCGCAGCAGGACCCGCCGGCGCACGGCCGGCTGCGATCCCTTGTCAGCGCCGCGTTCACGCCACGTCGGGTCGAGAACCTGCGCCCGCGCATTCGCGAGCTGGTAGGTGAGCTGCTGGCACCCCATCTGGCGTCCGGTCACCTGGACCTGGTGTCGGATCTGGCGGATCCGTTGCCGGCGATCGTGATTGCCGAGCTCGCCGGCTTCCCGGTGGAGGACCGGCTGCGCTTCCGCGACTGGACGTACCGCATCAACAACTTCTTCTTTGCCTCGGGGACCGCGGATTCCGGTCAGGGCGCGGACGCCAACGCCGCGGTCCTGGAGGCCCGCGAGTGGATCGCGGACCTGGTCGCCGAGCGGCGGCGTTCGCCGCGCGACGATCTGCTCACCGCCCTGGCCGTCGCCGAGCACGAGGGCGGGCGGCTGTCCACCGCAGAGCTTCTCAGCGTCGCGATCACCCTGTTCCTGGGCGGTCATGACACGACGACGGGGCTGATCTCGCTGGGCTTCGATGGCCTCCTGCGGGCACCTGACCAGATGGCGCTGATCCGCGAGCGGCCGGACCTGGTCCCGGCCGCCGTCGAAGAGATGCTCCGCTTCGACGCGCCGTTCCAGATGAACCTGCGCTACGTCACCGAGGACGTGCCCGTGGCGGGGGTGACCGTCCGACGCGGCGAGCTCGTGCGCCAGGCGCTGGGCTCTGCGAACCGCGACCCCGAGCGCTGGCCAGACCCGGACCGGTTCTGGATCGAGCGTCCGGCCGCGCGCCATTTCGCGTTCGGCCTGGGCCCGCACTTCTGCCTCGGCGCGCCCCTCGCGCGCCTCCAGGGCCAGGTCGTCGTGGAGATGCTGCTGGCGCGGTTGCCCGGCCTTCGCCTTGCCGATCCGTCGGCCACGCCGGACCTGCGGGCGGACATCACGAACCGCAACCTGCGCTCGCTGGCGCTGCAGTTCGATCCCGTGAAGCCGGGTGCCTGAC
This sequence comes from Chloroflexota bacterium, assembly GCA_016875645.1. Lineage (GTDB taxonomy): Bacteria > Chloroflexota > Limnocylindria > Limnocylindrales > CSP1-4 > VGPE01. Next base: position 4,375 of record VGPE01000173.1, on the reverse strand, counting down.
ACAGTGGCAGCGGCGAGGCGCATCATGGACGCTGGCCCCACGATCGGGGCCCGACCCACCCAGCCGGGCCCGATCGTGGGCGTTGGAGCGCCGTGACCGTCGATCGCCCCGGGAGCTCGTCCATCGCGCCCCGATCGGAGGAGATCACGCGCCTCGAGCGCCGGCTCGAGTTGATGTACCGCTTCCCGGACGAAAACCCCAACCCGGTGCTGCGCATGTCCGACGAGGGCGTGCTGATCTATGCCAATGCCTCCAGCGCGCCGATCACGGGTCAACTGGGCATCGCCCTGGGCGACGCGGTTCCGGAGCCGTTGCTGAGCCGCCTGCGCGCGGCGGCGGCCGACCGCGACCGCCCGTCGGTCGAGCTGCAGTGCGATCGCCGAACGTTCGCGCTGCTGCCGGTGCCGGTCGCAGATCTCGGCTTCACCAACCTGTACGGCACGGACGTGACGGCTGTGCGCGTGTTCGCGCGGTTCCCGGACCGCAATCCGAACCCGGTCTTCCGCGTGACGCCCGACGGGCGGCTGTCGTACGCCAACCAGGCGAGCCAGCCGATCGTCCGTGAGCCGGGGGCCGCGATCGGCGACCCGCTGGAACCCACCATCCTCGGGCGCATCAGGGACGCCGCGACCGGCAGGGGGCCCGCGAGCCTCGAGATCCACGCGCAGGGTCGGGTGTACTCGCTGCTGCCCGTCCCGGTCCCCGAGTTCGACGTCATCAACGTCTACGGCACCGACATCACCGCCGAGAAGGTCTTCGCGCGCTTCCCGGACCGCAATCCGAACCCGGTGTTCCGGGTCACCCCGGACGGACGGCTCTCGTACGCGAACGATGCGAGCCAGCCCATCGTCCGGGCACTCGGCGTGAGCGTGGGCGACCTGGTCCCCGACCGGGAACGACGGCTGATCCTCGCCGCGCTCAGCTCGGAGCAGCGAGACGGCTTCGAGATCGAAGGCGAGGGCCGGACGCTCGCCATCTACCCCGTCAACGTGCCGGAGTTCGGCCTGGTGAACGTGTACGCCACCGACATCACGGCCGCGCGCGCGGTGGAGATCGCCCATCGCGAGAACGAGCGGCTGCTGCTCAACATCCTGCCCGGTGCGATCGCGGCACGCCTGCGCGCCGGCGAGAAAGTCATCGTCGACCGGATCGACGACGCGACGCTGATGTTCGCGGATATCGTGAACTTCACGGTCATGTCGAGCCGGATGAGCCCGACCGACGTGGTGTCGCTCCTCAACGACGTGTTCATCACCTTCGATCGACTGGTCGATCGATACGACCTCGAGAAGATCAAGACCATCGGCGACGCCTACATGGTCGTCGGCGGGCTGCCCAGCCAGCCCGCCGAACACGTCGTCCGCGTGGCCGAGATGGCGATGGACCTCGCGGCGGAAGTCCCCCGGATCAGCGGCCAGCCCGACCTGCAGTTCCGGGTGGGCATCCACACCGGGCCGATCGTGGCCGGGGTGATCGGCGCCAAGAAGTTCATCTACGACGTCTGGGGCGATACCGTGAACATCGCCAGCCGGATGGAGTCACATGGCATCCCGGGCCGCATCCAGGTCACGGCCGCCGTCCACGATCGCCTCGCGGGTCGCTTCGCGTTCGAGGAGCGGGGCGTGATCGATGTCCGCGGCAAGGGCCCGATGCCGACGTGGTTTCTGCTGGGGCGGGTGTAGAGCCCCGGCGCGCGGTAGCCGCGGGGCCCTCCAGCAGGAGTCGTCCCACCGTCGATGCGCGCGGCGGCATCGACCAGGTGCGTATCCCTTCCGCTTGGACTCCCCGATCCGCCCCCCGGCCCCGGACATCGGCACCTTCCGCCCCTGGATATCGACCTGAGTGGTCGCCAGGGGCGAATCAGGCCGTTCAGCGCGCCCTGCCGTCTCCGGCAGCGCCCGTTGACCGTGGCGATGGTGGCCGAATACGCACCCGGTCGATGAACGAACGGAGAGGCCCCGGCCGTCCGGCCGTCCGGCCCGACCGGCGCGCCGACGGGCGGTCGACGGCGGCGTGCACAATGCCCAACGTGGCCGTCCCCTCCGCATCCACCGAGTCCGCGACCCCGGGGCCAGCTGCCGCCGCCACGACGGCTGCCCTGGACCCGCTCGGCCTGACCGAGGCCGAGGTCGAGGCGCGCCGTGCGGCCGGCCAGGGCAACACCGCGCCACCGCCCACCACGCGCACCTACGTCGAGATCATCAGCGAGAACGTCTTCACCTTCGTCAACAACGTCCTGGGTGCGCTGGCGATCGCCCTGATGATCGTGGGCCGGCCGCTCGATGCCCTCGTCTCCCTGGGCGTGATCGGCACCAACGTCGTGGTCGCGATCTACCAGGAGATCAAGGCCAAGCGCGCCCTCGACGAGATCGCGCTCCTCGCGGCCCCGACCGCGCGCGTCATCCGTGAGGGCGGCGAACACGAGATCAAGCCGGAGCTGCTGGTCATCGGAGACCTCGTGCGGGTGACGCCGGGCGACCAGATCGTGCTCGACGGCGAACTTGTGGCGGGCGAGATCGAGCTCGACGAATCGGCGCTGACCGGCGAGTCCGACGCGGTGCACCGGGCCCCGGGCGACCCGGTCCACTCGGGCACGTACTGCGTCTCGGGGTTCGGCTCGTACGCGGTGCAGGCGGTCGGCGAAGCATCGCTCGCGAACCGGATCACGGCCGGCGCGCGCGGATTCCGGCGAATCCTGACGCCACTCCAGAAGGAGATCAACCTCGTCATCCGCTTCGTGCTCGCGATCGTGGTCTACCTCCAGTTGCTGATCGTGCTCGAAGCGACGGTCGCGGCTGTGTCCCCGGCGGAGGCGGTCGGCCAGGCGACGATCCTGGCGGGCCTCGTCCCCAACGGCCTCTTCGTCTCGATCGCGATCGCCTATGCACTGGCCGCAATCCGCATCTCCCGCCTCGGGGCGCTGATCCAGCAATCCAACGCGGTGGAGTCGCTCAGCCATGTCGATGCGCTCTGCCTCGACAAGACCGGCACGATCACGGCGGGCGAGTTCGTGGCAGACGAGACGTTCGCCCCGGACGGCGGCGAGGCCGCGTTCCGCGCGACCGTCGGCAGCGTCGTCGCGAGCATGGCCACGCGCAACCGGACCGCGGAGGCGATCGCGAGGGCCTGTCCTGGCGAGAAGCGGACCGTGACCCACGAAGTGCCGTTCTCGTCGCTCCGGCGCTGGAGTGGCGTGGTCTTCGCGGATGGCGATCGGCCCGGGCTCTATGCCCTTGGCGCGTTCTCCTCGTTCGCGGAATCGGTCCGGCCTGCCGACGCCGCCGAGCGTGACGCGTGGGAGCGGTGCAGGGAGACCGCACACCGCTGGGCGACCGAGGGCCGGCGGGTCCTCGTCCTCGCGTGGCACGGGCAGCCCGGCGAACGCATCGGCGAGCGGGATCCCGAGCTGCCGGTGGGGGTCAAGCCCCTGGGGCTCATCAGCCTGCGCGACGTCCTTCGACAGGAGGCGTCCTCAACGCTGGAGCGCTTCGCGAAGGCCGGCGTCCGGGTCCGGATCATCTCCGGCGACGATCCCGAGACCGTCGCCACACTCGTGCGCCAGGCGGGCGTCAGGGTGGATCGGGACGTGATGAGCGGCGCGCAGCTCGAGGGACTTGACGACGCGGCGTTCCGCGAGGCAGTGGAGCGCGGCCAGGTCTTCGGACGGGTGAGCCCGCCGCTCAAGGAGCGGATCGTGGACGAGTTGCGCGACCGCGGCCACTACGTGGCGATGGTCGGCGACGGCGTCAACGACGTCCTATCGCTCAAAAAGGCGCACCTCGCGGTCGCGATGGGCAGCGGCAGCCAGGCGACCCGCGGCGTCGCCGACCTGATCCTGCTCGACGACTCGTTCTCTGCGCTCGCGGCGGCGGTCGAGGAGGGCAACCGGATCCGCAACGGCATGCACGGGATCCTGCGCCTGTTCCTGACGCGGATCAGCACGATGGGTCTCGTGATCATCTCCTCGCTCGTGGTCGGCTATTTCCCGATCGAGCTGCGCAACGCCTCGGCCATCACCCTCTTCACGGTGGGCGTGCCGAGCGTCCTCCTTGCAGCCTGGGCGCCACCGGGACGGCGCCTCCTGGAGCCACTGGTCCGGACGCTGCGCCGGTTCGTGGTCCCGGCCGCGATCGTGTCGTCCATCGTCGGGCTCGGCGTCTTCTACGGGACGTTGATCCTCCTCTCGCCGGGGACGGGTGCCCTCACCGCGCCGCCCGAAACCGTGTCCGTGGCCCGCAGCGCGCTCACGACGTTCCTCGTGATGTCGGGGCTGCTGCTGGTGGTGTTCGTGGCCCCGCCGGCGAAGTTCTTCGCGGTCGTGGAACCCGTCACGCCGGATCAGCGGCCGGCGCTGCTCGCGGTCGCCCTCGCGCTC
>VGPE01000172.1 GCA_016875645.1 Chloroflexota bacterium | reverse complement strand
CAGTCGGGCCCGTGACGGCCCTCATCGGGCCGCGGGGCGCGGGCAAGTCACAGTTGCTCGGCGCAATCGCGTGGCTGCTGGCAGGGTACCCGGCCATCACGCGGCCGAGGAACGGCGCCGTTGCGTCCGTATCGGCTGTCGTCCGGTACGGCGACGAGTGGCTGCCGATCGAACGACGGACGGCCGGCGTCGACCCGCCCGACACCGCTCGCCTTCCCGCCTGCACGTTCTTTCGGGCGCGGGACCGCCTGGTCCCAGCGGCGGCGATGCACGGCGTCGGAGCGAGGCTGGCGTCCCAGGTGGGGGCCCCGACGAGCGACGCCGCAGCCGCGGACGCACTCGTGTCCGTGATTCACGACTGCTGTGAGGCCGGTTCGTCGGGCGAGGTGCTCCTGATCGAAGAGCCGGAGCTCCAGCTCATTCCCCAGGCTCAGCGCTACCTGTACCGGCTGCTGCGGCGCTTCGCCGAGGGTGGCAACCAGGTTCTGTACTCCACCCGCTCACCGGCCTTCCTCGATGCCGCTCACCACCACGAGATCGTGCGGCTCGACCTCCACGCCGGCCGGCACGCGATCCGCCGGACCGACCCTGCGACGCTGACCGACGAGGAGCGCCTCCGCCTGGCGGCCGCGTTCGACCACGAGCGCTCCGAGATGTTCTTCGCCCAGGCCGTGGTGCTCGTCGAGGGCCAGACCGAGCGGCTGGCGCTGCCCTTCGTCTTCTCGGCGATGGGCCACGACCCGGATGCCGAGGGCATCTCCATCGTGGAGGTCGGCGGCAAGTCGAACCTGCCACTGGCCGCCTCGCTTCTGCGCCAACTGGGAATTCCGTTCGTGGTCGTCCATGACGCCGATCGTGACCCTGTCGACTCGGTAACCGAGCGCCGCATCCGTGAGGCGGCGGGCGGTGCGCCGATCGTGCGCCTCGTTCCGGACTTCGAGGCGGCCGCCGGACTCCGGCGTCACGAGGACAAGGTGTTCCAGGCCTGGCGGCGATTCTCCCGGCCCGGTCGCCGGCACGTCCCAGCCCAGATGGCCCGCGTCGTCGAAGCGACACTGGCCGAACGACGCCCTCAGGGGCGCGAGATCGGCCGCATCGAGTAGACACCGACCACGATCGGCGTCTCGGGGTCCATCGACAGCTCGTAGCCGACCTCGCCGTTGCGGAACAGCTCGCCGAGAAGCCGGCCTTCGGCGGGCGGCAGGCCGACGTACACCGAACGGGAATCAAGCTGAACGGCGCAGACGTCGTCATCCTCGCCTTCGATCGCGAACCGACGCCGCAGCTCGTGCATCGGGATGTAGACGCGGCTCTTGATGAACCGTCGCAGCTGGGGCGCAGTACAGGACGGCCGGGGCGAGGCCGGGTCGGCGTGACCCGCAGCGCCGTTTCCAGCGTCCGGGCGGGCCGATCGTTCCTGGCGCGCGACGCTGGCGCCCGGCCTGCCGGGCGGACGGGCACCCGCCACATCCAGGACCGGCTCCCGAGCCGAGCGCGACGGAAGAACCACGGCGGCAACGGCGGGCCGGGGCTCCGGCGCCCCGACAGCCCCGCGGGCCACGGGGGCCACGGGGGCCACGGGGGCCACGGGGGCCACGGGGGCCACGGCATTGTCGTGCGTGTCCAGCGCCATGATCGACGCCCCGGCATCGTCCATCGCCACCGGATGGTCATCGACGCTGGCGCTGACCGCGGGGCCCTCCGGTCCGGGCACCGGGTCGAAGGGCGTCGCTGGCGCCGGACGCAGGGCGCTCTCGCGCTGCTGGACCATCGGAGCTCGCGGATCTCGTGCGGGCCCACGGTGCGTGCGCGGCGATGGGCGCAGCCGCCCGTCCGGTCCGGTGCGGCGGCTCATCGCGGCGCGCTCACGGCGCGAGGCCGGACCGGCCGAAACCCGGCACGATCGATTCGACGCGGCCCGGACGGCCGCGGCAGGGCGGCTGAACGCCGCATCATCAATGTCATCACGACTCGCGGGTGACTGCGGGAGGGCGTCCCGCGTCGACCGATGATACCCGAGCGACCCATCCGGGCCGCCGCCATCGGCTGGGCGCCTGCTGGCCGCCCGGCCTCACCCGCCCACCAGGCGCAGCCCGCGCGGCACCTCGTTGAGCACGCGTGGGCCGTCGGAGCCGCACACCACGATGTCCTCGATGCGCGCACCGTAGCGGCCCTCGAGGTAGATGCCCGGCTCCACGCTGAACGCCATGCCCTCCCGCAGCGGCAGAGCGTTGCCGGCCACGAGGTAGGGCTCCTCGTGGCCCTCGAGGCCGATGCCGTGCCCGATCCGATGGATGAAATGGTCGCCGTGGCCCGCTGCCGCGATTCGCTCGCGCGCGATGGCGTCAACTCGCTCGGCCGCGATCCCGGGTCGAGCCGCCGCGGCCGCGGCGGCCTGCGCGCCCTGGAGCACGTCGTACAAACGGCGGTAGTCGGCGTCGGGGCCGGCCTGTTCGTTGCCGCCCGTGATCCATGCCATCCGCGTGATGTCGCTCGAGTAACCGGCGAGCGTGCCGCCGATGTCGAACAGGACGGGTTCGCCAGCACGGATCACCCGCTCTCCCGGGTCGTGGTGTGGCGAGGCCGAGTTCGGCCCCGATCCCACGATGGCGAACTCCACGGTCTCGTGTCCCTCGGCGACGAGGCGCTCGCCGATCTCGCGGCTGACGTCGGCCTCGGTCCGGCCCACCAGGCGGCCGCGCAGGATGCCTTCCATCGCCCGGTCCGCCGCCCCCGCGGCCAGACGCAAAAGCGCCACCTCGTCCGCGTCTTTGACGATCCGCAGCTCCTGCAGGATCGGCGAAGCGAGGCTGAACGCGACTCCGGACAGCGCCGTCTGGAGACGGAGCACGAACATCGCCCACAGGCGATCGCTGACGGCTAGCCGGTGGGCCCCGCCTACGAGCCTCACCACCAGCGCGATCGGGTCGTCGGTCTCGCTCCACGTCATGACCTCCAGCGCGCCGGACGCGGCGGCGGGGCAGCTGCGCGCCGGCAGTGCCTCGAGGCGCGGTGCCACGAGCACCGGCGCGCCGAGGGGCCGAACCACCAGCATCGTCAGCCGTTCAAGTGGCAGTGCCCGGTAACCGGTCAGGTACCGCAGGTCCGCCCCGACACCGACCAGGACACCGTCCACGCCGCGGTCGACCGCCAGCGCGGACGCAGATGCCAGCCGCTCCCCGAACCGCGCGGCAGGGATCTCGGGCCGATCGGCCGCGGCCGCGGCCGTCACGACGGATGCCCGGCGGCGATCCTCGCCGCGGCGAGTTCGGCCAGCCAGCGAGCCAGGGCCGTCGCGCCCTTCTCGTGGAGCGTCCGGTACGGGTAGATGCCGCGGGCTCCGGCGGCGAGCGCGCCTCGGCGGGCTGACTCATCGTCGTGCTGCCCGAGGCAGACCACGGAATGGCCGGCGCCGACCAGGCTGCGGACGGCCTCGAGCCCATCGTAGGCACGGGCCGTGAGGTCGACCACGACGCCATCGAGCACCGAGTCCGCCAGCGCGAGCGGCGCCCGCGCGACCACCGGCTCGGCGCCGGCCGCGCGCAGGATCGCAGTGAGCCGGGTCGACCAGATCAGGTCGTCGGCCAGCACGCCGATGCGGAGGGGCTCGGTCACGTCCCGGAGTGTAGGTGCCCGGGCTCCCGCGAGACGTGGAGCGGCCCGGCTGGACAGCCCCCATGGCTGGACGGCCCAGATCCAGCTGTCTCCGCTTCGGGCGGGGCGCGGTCAGGTAGTGGGGCGGGCCTCGACCACGTAGCCCGTTCCGGCCAGGTCGCCCTCGACCGAGTGCCCGTCCCGACCGATCCGGAGCGTGACGATCTGGCGGCGGCCGACGAGCGCGAGCGTCCCCGCTCCGAGCACGACGAGACCCCCCAGGATGAGCGTGGTGAGCGACGTCAGGCGCTCGGCCACGAACCCCGCCAGCAGCGCGCCGAAGGGCATCAGGCCCCAGTAGAGCAGCGTGAACAGTGACGTCACGCGGCCTCGCAGCCGGCCCGGCGAAAGCGCCTGGACCAGCGACAGGGCCGATGACGCATAGATCGCGAACCCGGCCTGGACCAGCGCGACGGCCCCCGTCGCGAGCGGCAGGCCGCCGGCCGCCCCCATCGCGATCAGCGCCAGCGCGATCGCCGCGAGACCGGCGAACATCGCCCGACCGTGCCCCAGGCGGCGCATCACCCCCTCTGCGACGAGCCCCGCGGCCAGCCCCCCCGCCCCGCCGCCCACGTAGAGCAGGCCGATCGCGCCAGGTTCGGCACCGAGGTCCCGCACGACCACGGGCAGCAGGTACATGTAGACGAGGCCGAAGGCGCCGGGCGCGATCGAGAGCAGCACGATCACCCCGAGGGTCGGGTTCCGTGCAACGTAGCCCGCGGTCTCGATGAGCGGGCGGAACATCGCGCGACCCGTGGTCCGCGCGACTCGCTCCCTGACCCGGATCGCGGCCACCGGGATCGCGGGCAGGCCCTGCATGATCCCGGCGACGACGATCGTGGCGGGCGCCGCGACCAGCACATCGGCCCCCAGGGTGACCAGGAACAACCCCCCGAGCACGCCGCCGACGATCCGCCCCACGTTGAAGCCCAGGAACGTGAGCGCGACCGCGCTCGACACGGCCCGCGGTGGCACGAGGTCGTTCACGATGGAGATGAACGCGGGACTGCCGAGCGTCTGGAACACCCCGAGCACGAAGCCGAGGCCCACCAGCAGCGCGAGCGGCGCCACCTGCAAGGCGAGGCCGCCGATCAACAGGATGACGACGCCCGAGCCCGCGAGCGAGATGGCCACCAGGCGCTTGGCTCCGAAGCGATCGGTCAAGAGCCCGGCGTGCAGCATGAAGATCGCGCCCGGGAGGCTGTAGACGAACGACGCGAACCCCACGTCCTGCGCTGAGCCAGTGACCCGCAGGATGTAGGTGTTCAATGCGGCGCTGAAGATGAACCAGGATCCGTTGGACACCAGGTTCGCCGACAGGAACGTCACGAACGGCGGGTACGCGAGGGCAGTGAGCCCGAACCGCTCGAGGACGCCCGCGGGCCGTTCGTCGACTGCTGCCATGACCGCGAGCGTAGTGGCTCGCTGACCCGGAGGTGCGAATGGCCCCGTTCCCAACGCGGACCCTGCCCGCGACCCCCGACGCGATCGCCCCGGACGGCTCCGAGGTGCGCGTCCTGGCCGGCCGCGCCGCGGGCGGGATGGCCTGCTTCCGGCTCGCGCCCGGGCAGGTGGCGCGGGCCGTGACGCACCGCTCGGTCGAGGAGATCTGGTACGTCGTCGAAGGGGCCGGCGAAATCTGGCGCGCACGCGATGGCGTCGAGGAGGTCATGCGGCTCCAGCCCGGCGTGTCCCTGGCGATCCCGCTGGGCACCACCTTCCAGTTCCGTGCCCAGGGCACCGCGCCGCTCTCGGTGATCGCGGTCACGATGCCGCCATGGCCCGGCGAGAACGAGGCGATCGAGCGGCTGGGGCCCTGGACTCCCACGGTCTGAGCCGCGCTGAACCCCCGACGCCCGTTCTGGCACACGCCGAGTAGAATTCGAGGCTGGCGGTCCGGTCGGCGAACCGCCTGTTGGCGCCCCAGGCCGAGCGTCTCATGATCGCAGCCTGCCGCCGGCACCCCTCGACCGCCGGCAGCGAGGTTTTCCGTCGCGTGCGCAAGCGTCTCGGATACACGACCAACCGGATCAGCCCGGCGACGTTCCGGCGCGAGCGCCTGGGGGCGGTTGCGAGGCGCGAACCTGCCACGGTCCGGCTGGGGACGCCGCTGTCGAGCGCCGTGACCGCCATGCAGGAAGGGGCGACGCGCTCCGTCCTCATCACCGACAGTGAGGGGCGCCTCGTCGGGATCCTGACCGAACAGGACGTCGTCGGACGCGTGCTCGCCGCGAACGCCGACGTTGGCGCTCCGGTCGATCGCTTCATGAGCCCGCTGCGCGATGCGCTGGGCCTCGATGCGGGCCTCGGCGAGGCACTCGAGATCATGGCGCGCGGCGGCTACCAGGGCCTGCCGCTCGTGGACGCCGATGGCTGGGTTGCCGGGCACCTCGACGCGCGTGACGTGCTGGAGTACATCGCCGAGGCGTTTCCGCAGGAGGTCCTGAACCTGCCGCCACGACCGCACCAGTTCATGGAACAGCCGGAGGGCGCGTGACCACCGAGATCCAGCCCGTGCACCGGGAGGTCGACCACCACGAACTGGAGCGGGTGACGATCCGCTTCGCCG
>VGPE01000171.1 GCA_016875645.1 Chloroflexota bacterium | reverse complement strand
AACTGGGTGGGATCAAGGCGCCCGCCCCGGGCCGCGCGCTCGACCGCGGGGCCGATGTCGTGCGCTGCGCCGATGCCCACGCTCGGTCGCTCGGACAGAAGGCTTCGGACCTGATCGGTCTCGTCGAGCGCGCGATCCACGATGACCGGTTCGTCGGACGGCTCGAGCGCCTCGGCAAGCCGGCGGCTGGGCCCGAACGCGGTCAGCGCGGCGAGGCGGTCACGGACCTGCGGAAACTCCAGGAGTGCGCCGGAGCGGCGGTCCATCAGCCCCCCGCTGGGGGCGCGGGAGGGGCCGGGAGAGCGAGGGGCTGCCGTGAACGGCGAACCGCCAGGGGTGCGTGCGCCATGGCTCGGGAGCGTACTCGATGCCGACCCGTGATCCGGTCAGCACGATCTCGGGCGTCTCACCGCGCTCCAGGCGCAGCGGCGAGGTACCGTCGCACAGGTCACGTCCGTCGTCGGCGCGGGAAATGCCGAACGCGATGCCGACGAGGCCCGGGCCGGCGGCCAGCCGGGCGTCCGCGATCGCCGTCGCGCGCCGTCCCCGGGCAGCCTGGGTATCCGCGCGAGCGGCCCGCATCGCTCCGAGGCCCGACAGCGGTTCCACCGCCCGGATCAGGACCGCGGCCGGGACCCGGACGTCCTCGGTCACCACGTTGAGGCAGTGGTACATCCCGTAGACCAGGTAGACATAGGCGATCCCGGCTGGGCCGAACATCGGCCGATTGCGATCCGTCGGCCCGAAGCGTGCGTGCGAGGCCTGGTCCTCGACGCCAAGGTACGCCTCCACCTCGACGATGCGCCCGACTCGTCGGCCGGCGTCGTCTTCGCGCACCAGGCGAGCGCCGAGCAGTGCACGGGCCGCTTCGAGCGTGGGACGGGCAAGGGCGAGGCGCGGGTACGACTCGTGCGGGCCACCGGCCGCGGCGCCGGGGATGCGGCCGTCCGTCGTCAGCGCAGGTACAGCGACCGCAGTTCCTCTGGGATCAGCAGCCCGATCACGAAGAAGAACGCGGGGAACAGGTCGTCCCGGAACAGGGCGGCCGTGCGGGACACGTCGACGGCACTGGCAAGATCCCGGATGACGACGAACTCGCCGGCGCCGGCGATCACGCTGGAGGGGAGGAAGTAAGAGTCGAGGACCAAAACCAGTCCGCCGATCAGGACCATCGCCTCGACCATGCCCAGCAGGCCACCGAGCAGCGGATCTGCGAGGGGTGTCTTCGGGAGCAGCGGGCCGCGTTCGTAGTACAGCTGCGTGATGATCGCGATCACGATGACGCTGATGACGAACACCGCGCCGAACGCGAGCATGTGCGGGTACGTGGGCGGGAATTGAAGCCAATTGCTCGCGAGGTAGTCGCCGAGCGGTGCCCGCAGCTGTGCGGCGAGGATCAGCGAGAAGGTGGCCGCGGCGATCCCGATCAACCTGCGGACAGCGCCCTGGAGGAACCCCACGACGAACGCTGCCACCAGCAGCAGGATGACGAGAAGATCAAGCAGGTTCTCGTGGCTCAGGATGTCCAACGCTGGTGGGGAACCTCCATCCGAGCGCTTGGTCGCGCGACCGCTGAGGACGCTCTAGGCTAGCAGGATCGCCCGGGGCCGGCCCCTGACCCTCGGTTGTCCGAACGTCCTGTCGGCCGGTGCCGCGCTGCACCCAACGGACCGCGGCGTCACGTGCGAAGGCGTCCGCCGAGCCGCTCCAGGCCGGCGACGACACCCGCGATGAGTCCGTCGATCTCCTCGTCCGTGAGCGTCCGATCCGGCGCCTGGAGCACGACCCGGTAGGCAAGGCTGCGGCCGCCACCGGGCATCGGGTAGACGTCGAACAGGCGCACGGAACGCAACAGGTCCCCGGCCTCGTCGCGGATCCGCGCGGCAATCGCCGCTGCGGGCACGTCATCTGCGACGACGATCGCGAGGTCCCGTTCCACGGCGGGGACGCGCGGCACGGGGGCCGCCCGAACAGGCGCCAGCTGGCCGCGGGTGAGGCCTCGAAGCGAGAGCTCGCAGAGCACCACCCGGTCGGCCCGGATCTCCAGCTCGTCGAGGAGGCGCGGATGGACCTCGCCGATCCGGCCGCGCAGCCCGACGGCGTGCAACCCTGCCACGCGAGCGGTCGCCAGCGCACTGCGGCCCGGATGGAAGGTGGCCTGGTCGCCGTCGGAGGCGGCAGATGGGCGGGTCGTACCCAGCAGCGGCTCGAACGAGACCGATTCGAGTCCCGCCTCGTGGCACAGGATCTCGAGGATGCCCTTGCCGTCGTCGAGGTCGAACATCACGAGGGGCCGGTTCCAGGCGCGCGGCGCCGCGGCCCCGGTGAGGGCGAACCCGAGTCGCCACCACTCGTGCGGTCGGTCCTGGACGCGGCCGTACCCCTTGCCGATCTCGAAGACCGCCACGTCCTCGCGGCCCTGGCGGATGTTGGAGCGCACCACCTCGAGCAGACTGCCCAGCAATCGCTGGCGAAGCATTGAGTGCTGGCTCGAGAGCGGATTGGTCACGATGATCGGCTCGCCGCCGGCGTCGGCCTCACCGTCCACGACTCCGGCGGGATCCGGGGAAGCGCGGAAGCGCTCGACGTCGCCCGGCGATACCAGGGCGTGGGTGACGACCTCGCTGAGGCCGGCCCCAGCGAGGACCCGGCGGACCCGATCGCGAACCTGCAAGGGCGATGGGCGGAACTCGGGCATGGGCGTGTCCGGCAGGCTGCCCGGCGTCCGCTCGTAGCCACGAACCCGGGCGACTTCTTCGGCGACGTCGGCCTCGATGTGGAGGTCGCGGCGCCAGGTCGGCACGAGCGCGACGAAGACCTCCGGCGCGGCCGGCGCGCTCGGCCCATCCAGGGCGGCCTCGGTCTCGCTGGCGGCCCACGGGTCGACGACGAGCGGGTGGGGCTCGACGCTCACCACGACCCGGGTCCCGGGCGGCGCCTCCGCCGTCTCGATGCCGACGCGCGCCAGCAGCAGGCGCTGCTCCGAGGCCGGAATGGCAGCTCCCAGGAGCCGGCCGACACGAGCCGGCCGGAAGGCGACGCGACTGCGCTCTGGTTCCTCGGGGTGGGTGTCGACACGGCCGGGCGCGACCGACCCGCCGGCCCAGGACGCGAGCAATTGCGCGGTGCGATCGGCGCCGATGCGCGCGTTCCGGAACTCCTGGCCCTTCTCGAACCGCAGGCTGGCCTCCGAGCGCAGGGCGTAGCGCTGACCGGTGCGGCGGATGGAGACGGGCTCGAAGATGGCCGACTCCACGATGACATCGCGGGTCTGCCCGCTGACCTCACTGGAGGCACCGCCCATGATTCCGGCGATTGCGGAGGGGCCAACGGGGTCGGCGATGAGCAGCGTCTCTTCGTCGAGGTCCCGGACGACGTGGTCGAGCGTCTCGAGGCGCTCTCCCGCCAGGGCCCGCCGGACGATGATCCGGCCGTCGTGGATCGCCGCCGCGTCGAACGTGTGGATCGGTTTGCCAAGCTCGAGCATGACGTAGTTGGACGCGTCCACCACGTTGCTGATCGGCCGCTGTCCGGCGGCGCGCAGGCGCATCTGGACGAGATCCGGCGACGCCCCGACCGTGACACTGGTCACCAGCCGGCCGACGAAGCGCGGGCAGAGCTCAGGTTCGAGCACGTCCACCGCGAGCCGGTCGGCTGTGGGCGCCCCGTGTTCCGAGAGCTCGATGACGGGCGGACGGACCGGTGCACCCGTTGCCGCCGAGACCTCGCGCGCAAGGCCGAGCAGCGAGAGGACGTCGCCCCGATTGGGCTTGACGTCCACGTCGAGCACGATGTCCCCGAAGAGGTCGGCAAGCTCGCGTCCCACCTGGGTCTCGCCGGGCAGGATCAGGATGCCATCGGCGTCGCTGGTGAGCGCCAATTCATCCCCGGAGCAGAGCATCCCGTTGCTGACGACGCCCATCTTCTCGACGCGCTCGATTCGCCGCCCGCCCGGCAGGACCGCGCCCGGCAGTGCCACCGGGACGTGCTGGCCAGGCGCGATGTTGGTGGCCCCGCAGACGATCGAGAGCGGCGCGCCGGCGCCGACATCGACAGTGGTGAGCGAGAGCCGATCGGCGCGCGGATGCCGCTCCACGGTGAGCAGCCGCCCGACCACCACGTGCTGCCAGTCGGCGCCCCACCGCTCGAGGCCCTTGACCTCCATCCCGAGAAGCGTGAGTCGCTCGGCCAATTGCTCCGGGGTGAGGTCAATGTCGACGTAGTCGCGCAGCCAGCCGAGTGGAACCCTCATGTGGCCGCTCCGTGGCGCATCTCTGACCCTCTCATCGGAACTGCTCAAGGAAGCGCAGGTCGTTCTCCAGGAACAGCCGCAGGTCGGTGATGCCGTGTTTGAGCATCTTGATCCGCTCGGGGCCCATGCCGAAGGCGAAGCCCTGGTACTCCTCCGGGTCGAGGCCGCCGTAGCGCAGGACCACCGAGTGGACCATGCCGGCACCGAGGATCGTCATCCAGCCGCTTCGGCCGCAGGCGGGACAGCCCACCCCGCCGCAGACGAGGCACTCCACATCGAAGGCCACGGACGGCTCCGTGAATGGGTAGTAGCCGGGCCGGAAGCGCGTCTTCCGGCCGGCCCCGAACATCGCGTGGGCGAACTGGTCGAGCAGGCCCTTGAGGTCGGCCATGGTGGTGCCGCGGTCGATCATCAGGCCTTCGACCTGGAAGAACTCGAATCCGTGGGAGGCGTCCACCGCCTCGTAGCGGAAGCAGCGGCCCGGCAGGAGCGCGCGGATCGGTGGCGGCGTCGAGCGCATCACGTGGATCTGGCCTGGCGAGGTGTGCGTGCGCAGCAGGTGCCCGGGCAGGTCCACGTACAGCGTGTCCCAGAGGTCCCGGGCCGGGTGGTCAAGCGGGATGTTGAGCATCTGGAAGTTCGTGAGGTCGTCCTCGACCTCGGGGCTCTCGTGCACCACGAACCCGAACTGGGCGAAGATCTCGCAGATCTCGTTCATCGCCTCGATGCTCGGGTGGAGCGTCCCTCGCCGGATCGGTCGCCCCGGCAGGGTCACGTCCACCGTCTCGGCTGTGAGCCGGCGGTCCAGCTCTGAGGCACGCAGGTTGCTCCCCCGCTCCTCCAGTGCTATCTCCAGCGCGACGCGGACCTCGTTCGCGATCGCGCCAACGCGCGGTCGGTCGTCGGGCGGCAGGCCGCCGATGCCGCGGAGAACCGCCGTGAGTTCGCCCTTCTTGCCGAGGTAATCGACCGAGAGGGCATCGAGTGACGCCGCGTCGGACACGTCCGCGATCGCGCTCAGGGCGCGGTCGCGCAGCGCTTCGAGATCGGCCGTCAGTGTGGCGAGATCCACGATCCTCCTCGTCGATTCCCCGGCCCGGCAGACCGGCAAATGATGAACCCCCGACCCGTCGCGGATCAGGGGTTCTGCGCGGAGCGGGCGAGCGGCCTGCGTCAGGCCCTGGCCAGCGCCACGATCTGCGTGAAGGTCCCGGCGTCCCGCACTGCCAGGTCGGCCAGGATCTTGCGGTCGATGGCGATGCTGTTGCGCTTCATGCCGGCGACCAGCGCCCCGTAGGTCACGCCGTTCTGGCGCGCAGCGGCATTGATGCGGACGATCCACAGCTCGCGCATCTTGCGCTTGCGCTGCTTTCGGTCGCGCGTCGCATAGGAGAGCGCGTGGAGGAGCGCCTCGCGCGCCGGCTTGACGAGCCGCGAGCGAGTGCCCTTGCGCCCTTCGGCGGCGTTGAGCAGCCGCTTGTGGCGCTTGTGCGCGGTGACGCCGCGCTTGACGCGTGCCATCGATCAGCCCTTCCCGAGGTACGGCAGGAGGCGCTCGACCTGGTCCGAGTGCTCGCTGCCGAGCATGCCCTTGCCGGCGTAGCGCCGGGTGCGCCGCGACGACTTGATCTCCAGGTGGTGGCCTCGCCACGACTTGACGCGGTAGGGCTTGCCGCTGCCGGTCACCCCGATCCGCTTCTGTGTGCCCTTGTGCGTCTTGAGTTTCGGCAACCCCGGCCTCCCGGTTCGTGTCGCAGCCCGGCGTCTGCCGTTCGCGTCTGCTGGTCGTCGTTCTGTTCGTTTGCCGGCCTGGGCCGACCCTCAGGCGTCGCTCTTGGGCCGGGCGGTCCGGCCTGCAGTGGCGGTTCGCGTCCCCGTTCGGACCGGCTTGGCAGCGCCGGACGGTCCGTTCCCACCAGTGGCTGCTCGTGCGGGCGCCGGTGCCGTGACGCCCTTCGCCGCGGGTGCGAGCGCCGGGAGAACCGGGGCCCTCGTTGCTGCCGCAGTCGCTTCGACCGGGGCCGCCGCGGCTTGCGGTGCCACCGGCGTGGTCACCGGG
>VGPE01000170.1 GCA_016875645.1 Chloroflexota bacterium | reverse complement strand
GATCGACAAAGGGTGCGCGCCAGTCCGGCGCGTCGAACGGAGGCGCCCAGTACAGGGCTTCACGGTAGACCCGACCGTCGCGCAGCCCCACGAGGTCGATGCAGTGGTAGACCTTCCCGTCCGGGTAGGTCATGACCCACTCGCTCCACCAGAAGTTTCCGCTGCCGGCCACCCGCATGACGCCATTAACCGGCGTGACCACCCAGCGGTCCTCGGTACCGACCACGCGGCGCACCCGGACCGCAGGTCGCCCGCCCGGATATGACTCGACAATCCGATCGAAGGCGTCGCTGCTGAGCACCCGCTCGCCCGACTGGGGCCACTCGACCATCCAGTCGCGATGGCGCAGGCTCGAGAGGGTCGGGAGATCGTTTGCGGCCACGGCCTCTGAGTAGCGCTGGACGAGCTCCTCGTTCGTCATCGGGGCGATTGTGCGGCCGGGCGCCGACGCGTCAATGGCGGAAATGGCGGACGCCGGTCAGCAGCATCGCCGCACCCGACGCGTCGGCGGCCTCGATCACCGCAGCGTCGCGCACAGACCCGCCCGGCTGCACGAATGCGGTGACGCCGCCCGCGAGGCACGTCTCCACGCCGTCGGGGAACGGAAAGAACGCATCCGACGCACATGCAGCCCCGATCGCCCGCTCGCCCGCCTTCTCCACAGCCAGGCGCGCCGAATCGACGCGACTCATCTGGCCGGCCCCCACGCCGACGATCGCGCCGTCGCGCGCAAGCACGATCGCGTTGGACTTCACGTGCCGCGCCACGCGCCAGGCGAAGTCGAGGTCGCGCCGCTCTGCGTCGGTCGGGGCGCGGCGGGTGGCCACCGACCAGCCAGCCGGATCATCGGGCGTGACGTCGGCATCGGTCGCGAGGAGGCCCCCGCCGGCACTGCGGTACTCGGTCGCCGAGATCGGGGGGCTCCCGAGCGCGGGATCCAGGAGCACCCGCAGGTTCTCCCGGCGAGCCAGGATCGCGGCCCCGTCCGGGTCCACGGCGGGCGCGACGATCACCTCGAGGAACAGCGAGGCCAGGCGCTCGGCGAGCCCCGCGTCGATCGGGCGCGTCACGGCCACGACGCCGCCGAACGCGCTGACGGGGTCGCCCGCAAGCGCCGCATCCCACGCTTCGGCCATCGTGGCGCACTCCGCGGCACCGCACGGGTTCGTGTGCTTGACGATGACGCAGGCCGGTCCTCGCAGGTCGCGCGCGATCCCGGCCGCCGCAGCCGCGTCCAGCAGGTTGTTGTAACTGAGCGGCTTGCCCTGCAACTGGCGGACGCCGGCCGCGAACGGGCCGCTCGCGGGGTCGACACCCGGGATCCGGTACAGCGCGGCCGCCTGGTGCGGGTTCTCGCCGTAGCGCAATGGCTGGACCCGTTCAAGGCGCAGGACACGCGTCGAGCGACCCGCCAGTCGCTCCGCGAGCTCGGCGGCGATCGCTTCGTCGTAGCGCGCGATCATTTCGAATGCATCGACCGCGAGGCGGGCGCGCGTCCCGTCCGTCAGCCCGCCGGGGTCCCGCAGCTCCCCGAGGACTGCCTCGTACTGGTCCGACCGGGTGACCAGCCCCACCGAGGCGTGATTCTTCGCGGCCGCCCGCACGAGCGTCGGCCCCCCGATATCGATCTCCTCGATGAGGTCGTCCAGGGCGATGTCGGGCCGTGCCGCCGCCGCCTCGAAGGGGTAGAGGTTGACGACGACCAGTTCGAAGGGATCGATGGCGGCGTCGGCCAGCTGCGCGCGGTGGTCGGCACGTCGCAGGTCGGCCAGCAGGCCGGCGTGGATTCGTGGATGCAGCGTCTTGACACGCCCGTCGAGCATCTCCGGCGAACCCGTCATGGCGGCGACGTCGGTCACGGCAAGGCCCGCCTCGCGCAGTGCCCGCGCGGTTCCGCCCGTGGAGACCAGCTCGAAGCCGAGGCCATCGAGCGCCAGGGCGAGCGGCACCAGGCCGGTCTTGTCGGAAACCGACAGCAGGGCCCGCCGAGCGGCCGCTCGCTGTCCGTCCGGGCCGGCGAGGAAGGACGCGACGACCCGCGGCAGCAACACGTGCTCGACGGACTTGATCCGCTCGTGGAGGGCGGCCTCGTCGTCGCCCGGGAGGACCGGCACCGCCTGCTGGGCCAGGATCGTTCCGCCGTCGAGCGTCTCGTCCACGAGGTGAACCGTGGTGCCGCTCACCCGGACCCCGGCCGCCAGGGCGTCGCGGACCGCGTGCGCGCCCGGGAACGAGGGCAGCAGCGAGGGATGCAGGTTGACGATCCGGCCAGGGAGCGCGGCTAGCGTCTTCGGCCCGAGGATTCGCATGTAGCCGGCCAGGACGACGAGATCGGGTCCCGAGGCGAGCAGGGTCTGGGCGAGAACCTCGTCGGCCGCCGCTCGATCCGCCCCGATCGGGACGAGCGCCGTATCGATCCCCTCCTCTGCCGCCCAGTCCAGGCCCCGGCACTCGCGGTCCGCGAACACGAGAGCGACGTCGGCGCCGAGTGCCCCTCGGCGAGCAGCCGCGACGAGTGCCCGGAGGCTGGAACCGGCGCCCGAGACGCCAACGACGACCCGCTTGCTCATCAAACGGCTGCGCGCTCCAGCGGGCCTTCGACGTACCGCGCGCCGCCGAGCTCGTCGACCGCCCGCACCTCTCCGATGACCCAGGCCCGCTCGCCGGCGTTGGCGAGCGCGGCGAGCAGCGGCGCCACGGCCTGGGGCGCAGCGACCAGCGCCATGCCGATGCCGCCGTTGAAGGTCGCCCGCAGCTCGTCGTCGGCGATGCCATCGAGCATGCCCAGCAGCCGCATGACCGATGGCATCGGCCATGACGCCGGATCGACCCGGACACCGAGGCCGTCCGGCAGCACGCGAGGAAGGTTGCCCGGCAGCCCGCCGCCGGTGATGTGGGCCACCGCCCGGAGGTCGTGACCAGCCTCGAGCAGCCGGTCGCGGGCGGCGAGCACGGCCGGCGTGTAGATCCGGGTGGGCGTCAGCAGCACGTCGCCGATGCTCGCGAAGGCGAGTTCGGGCTCGGCCGCCATGGCCCCGTCGCGGCCAAGGTCGCCGAGCGAGCGCAGCAGCTGCTCCTGGTACGGGCGGTGCACGTCGATCTCGTACCGCGCGAGCAGCGAGCGCACCAGCGAAAAGCCATTCGCGTGCAGCCCGCTGGCGGCGAGGCCGACCACGACGTCGCCCGCTTCGACGGCTGTCCCGTCGATGACCCGTTCGCGCTCCACCACGCCCACGCAGAACCCCGCGAGGTCGAATGCTTCGTCGGGCATGAGTCCCGGATGCTCGGCGGTCTCACCGCCCGCGAGGGCACAGCCGGCCTGCTTGCAACCTCGGGCGATGCCGGCGACGAGCGTGGCCACGGCCTCTGGATCGATCCGCCCGACCGCGACGTAATCCAGGAAGAACAGCGGCCGAGCACCAAGACAGACCACGTCGTCCGCGCACATCGCCACGAGGTCGAGGCCGATCGTGTCCCAGCGGCCCATCGCCGAGGCGATGGCGGTCTTGGTCCCGACGCCGTCAGTCGAGCTGACGAGCACCGGCTCGCGATAGCCGGCCGGAACGGGCACCACCGACCCGAAACCGCCGATGCCCCCGATGGCGATCCCGGCATGCGTCGCCTCGACCGATCGCCGCATGAGCTCCACGGCGCGTTCGCCGGCCTCGACATCCACGCCCGCGCGTCGATACGCGCCGCGTCCGGCGGTCGTCATCGCCCCGACGTCGGGCCGCCCGCGAGGACGGGATTGCGGACGGCGCCCGCGGCATCGTCCGGCGCCGTCCGACCCTCTTCGAGGAGGTACTTGTGCTGGGCGGCGTCGTAGGGCACCGGCTCCGGGTAGCGCCCGTCGAAGCATGCGAAGCAGAACTGCTCGTAGGACAGTTCCAGGGCCGCGAGCACACCCTGGATCGAGAGGTAGCCCAGCGAATCGGCGCCGATGAACCGGCAGATCTCCTCGACCGTCTGGGTCGCCGCGATCAGCTCGGTCTCGACCTGCGTGTCGATGCCATAGAAGCAGGGGTGATAGATCGGCGGGGCGCTGATGCGCACATGGACCTCGCGCGCGCCCGCCCGCCGCAGGAGCCCGACGATCTGGCGCGTCGTGGTACCGCGCACGATCGAGTCGTCCACCACCACTAGGCGGCGGTCGCGGACGACCTCGCGCAGCGGGTTCAGCTTGATCGTCACGCCACGCTGGCGCATCGCCTGCGAGGGCTGGATGAACGTCCGGCCCGTGTAGCGATTGCGGACCATGCCCTCGCGATACAGCAGGCCCGACGCTTCGGCGAAGCCCGCCGCGGCCGGGGCACCGGTGTCCGGCACGGGCATCACGAAGTCGGCCTCGACCGGATGCTCGCGCGCCAGTTCCATGCCCATCTTCCGACGGGCCTCGTAGAGGTTACGGCCCTCCATGTACGAATCGGGGCGGGCGAAGTAGATGAGCTCGAAGACGCACAGGGCGGGCTTCGCATCGGCGAAACGCACCGATCGCGGCTCCCGTCCGGCCTCGAGGATCAGGATCTCGCCTGGCTCCACGTCACGCACGTAGTCCGCACCCAGGATGTCGAGCCCGGCCGTCTCGGAGCTGAGCACCCAGCCCACCGACGGGTCGTCGCCCCAGAGGCCCGGTGCCGCGCTCGCGGCCGAGCCCGCTCCGACGGTCCCGGCCGGCAGGCGCCCGAGGACGAGCGGCCTGAAGCCGAATGGATCGCGGACACCGATCACGCGGCGCTCGTCAAGCACCACCAGGCTGTAGGCGCCGCGGACCGTTGGCAGCACGCTGCGCAGTGCGTCGACAAGGTCGGCGGCCGGGTCGTCGGCCAGCAGGGCCGTGAGCAGCTCGGTGTCCGTGCTCGCGAGCAGGCGGGCGCGGCCGCCGTGGAGCCGCGTGAGCAGCTCGCGCGTGTTGACGAGATTGCCGTTGTGGCCGATCGCGATCGCACGACGCGGGCCGAGGCGGAACGTGGGCTGGGCGTTCTCCCAGACGGTGGAGCCAGTCGTCGAATAGCGACAGTGGGCGATCGCAAGGCGCCCGCGCAGGCTCGGCAGCCGGCGCTCGTCGAGCACGCTGCTGATCAGCCCCAGGTCCTTGTACAGCATCAGCTGTTCGCCGTCACTGACCGCAACGCCTGCCGATTCCTGGCCTCGGTGCTGGAGCGCGAACAGCCCGAGCGCCGCCAGCTGCGCAGCCTCCTGCGTTGCCGCGGGCGGAAGCATGACGCCGTAGACCCCGCACATCAGGCCGCGTCCCCGGGTCCGGCTGGCCGTTCGAGTCCGAGTGCACGGGGCAGTCCATGCTCCCAGGCGTGCTCGAGGTCGAGCAGCGCGACGTCGACCGCGTCGGCGACCCGCGAGCCGCGCCCTTCCGCAGCGCCCGTCGCACCCTGCCCGGCGAGGTCGATGACCAGCCGGTCGCCGCCCACGACGCCCAACTCGTCGACGGGCAGGCCATGCTGGCGGGCGAGCAGCGCGAGAGCTGGGGCGTGGCGCGACCGGGCCGTGACCACGACGCGCGACGGGCTCTCACCGAACAGTTCCACCGCCGGTGAGCCACCGACCAGCAGGCGAAGGCGAGCTCCGAGCCCGCTCCAGATCGCGCCCTCCGCCAGCGCCACCGCCAGGCCACCACCGCCCACGTCCTGCGCCGATTCGACCAGCCCCTGCCCGATGGCCGCGTGGATGAATCGCTGGAGCGCCGCCTCCCGGGCGAGATCGAGCCCCGGCGGTTCGTCCTCGCCCATGCGAGCCGCCTCGCCCGCCCCGGCCAGCCGCAGGTACTCGCTGCCGCCCAGGCCCGGTGTCGCTTCGCCGACGAGCAGGACCGTGTCGCCGGACCGGCGGAACGCGGGCCCGACCGCGGCCGCCACGTCGTCGAGGAGGCCGACCACGCCGATCTGCGGCGTCGGCGCGATGGCGCCGCCGGGCGACTCGTTGTAGAGGGAGACGTTGCCCCCGGTCACGGGCAGACCCAGTGCCCGGCAGGCGTCGCCGAGGCCGCGGACGGCCTCGCTCAGCTGCCAGAACGCCTCGGGTCGTGTCGGGTCGCCGAAGTTGAGGCAGTTGGTGACCCCCAGCGGCCGCGCCCCGGTGATCGCGACGTTGCGGGCGGCCTCCGCGACGCTCATCGCAGCGCCGCGATACGGGTCCAGGGCCGCCACGCCCTGCACGCAGTCGGTCTTGGCGACGAGGCCCAGCGGCGTGCCCTTGATGCGCAGGACGGCGGCGCCCGCGCCCGGGCCGGCGACCGTGTTCGTCCCGACGGTGCTGTCGTATTGCTCGGTGACCCAGCGGCGGCTGGCGATGTTGGGCGATCCGATGAGGCCCAGCAGCACGAA
>VGPE01000169.1 GCA_016875645.1 Chloroflexota bacterium | reverse complement strand
ATCATCCCGGGGCCATCCGCACCGCTGGACCCGTCCGCGGCCCCCTCAGCGTCACCGTAGGCGTCCGGGTCGCGGCCCTCGGCGTGGCTTGCGGCCCGCGGCCCTCGGCGTGGCTTGCGGCCCGCGCCCGGCGGTGCCGCGACCGAAGGCTGGGTCAGTCGCTCGCCGGAACGACGACGCGCTGGCCCTCGGTGAGGCCGTTCGCGATCTCCGTCAGGCCGCCGGAGGTCCGGCCGACCGTCACCTGGGTCTCCACGCGGCTGTTGTCGGCGAGCAGCAGGATCACGCTGTGCTTGTCGCCGATCAGCGAGACCGCCCGGCTCGGCAGGAGCAGCACGTTCTCCCGGCGCCCGGTCGCCACGTCCACCGTGGCTGTGAGCCCGACGCGGACCCGGGTGTCCGTGGTCTCGAGGCAGATCCGGACCGGGAAGGTCGGGACGCCCTGGATCAGGATCCCCACTGACTCGATCTCGCAGACGTGGCCGTCGAGCGTGATGTCGTCGAGCGCGTCGAACGTGATCCTGGCGCGCTGGTCAAGTGCCAGGTTCACCACGTCGTCTTCGGACGCCTGAGCCTCGATCCGCAGGTTGTCGAGGTCCATGACCTGCACCGGAGAGACAGCCGCGGTGAGCGCGCCGGGGGCGACGCGATCGTCGACCTTGAGGAGCATCCGGGTGATGCGCCCCGCGACGGGCGAGCGGATCTCCGCGCCCTCGATCGCCTTCTCGCTGGCGGCGATGGTCGCCTCGGTGCTGGCGATGGCGGCCTCGGCGTTCGCGACGGCCGCCTTCGCAGCATCGATCGCCGCGTCGTGCTGCAGCTCGGTGGTCGGCAGCGGCCCTGGGATGCCGGGCGGCGCGGTCGGCTGCTCCTCCTCGGTGGCGTCGAGGGTGGACTGCGCGCTCGTCAGGCTCGACTTCGCCGCAGCGAGGCTCTTGTTGGCCGCCTCAAGGCCGATGCGGGCCGCGGCGAGCTGGCGACCCAGTGCGCTGGTGTCGAGGCGGGCGATCACCTGGTTCTGCGAAACCTGGTCGCCGAGGCCGGCGTCCACGACGCTCACGGTGCCAGCCGTTGCGAACGTCAGGTTGTGGACGCTCCCCGACGCAATGGTGCCGGTGATCTCGACGGTCTCCTCCAGCGTTCCGCGCGTGACCACGGCCACATTCTGCGGAGCGGCGGGCCCGGCATCCGGCCGCGCAAGGGCAAGGTAGGCGGCGCCTCCGGCCAGACCGACCACGACGACAAGCAGGAGAACGCGGCGCATCGGCGAAGGATAGCGGCGTGGCCGGTGGAAGGGCCTCGGAGTCGACCGGGGCGTGGCTCGGACGGGCGTCCGGCGGAGTCCGTCACGGCCAACGGTCATTCTCCCGGGGGTCTAGAACCTGAAGCGATCCTCCAGGCGTGTCTCCACCTCCGTGGCGACCGCGGCCGCAAGGCTTGCCGTGAAGCGGCCGATCAGCCGGCCCATCAACGGCCGCCGGACCCGAACCGGCGCAGACTTCGCAGGCACGCCCGTCATGCCGGCGGCGATCTCCACCGCGCGTTCGAGGTCGCCGATCTCGTCCACGAGCCCAAGCTCCAGCGCCTGCCGGCCGAGCCAGATCTCGCCGGTCGCCAGTTCGCGGGCGCGCTCCCGCGTGAGGTTTCGGCCCTGTGCGAGCGTCTCGACGAACGCGTCGTAGAACGCGTCGACGATGGACTGCTGCTTCGCCCGTTCCTCGTCGGTCTCGGCGCGCCACGGGGCGCCCATGCCCTTGAGCCGGCCCGCGCGCGTTTCGGAGACCTCCACGCCCAGCCGGTCGAGCAGGCGGGGGACGCGCGGACCGGCCGAGATGACGCCGATCGAGCCGACGACCGCGTTGGGGTTCGCAATCAGGCGGTGGGCCGCCATTGCCGCGAGATACGCGCCGGACGCCCCGACGCCACGAATGGAGGCCACGATCGGCTTGACCTCCGCCAGGCGCCGGAAGGCGATCAGCAGCTCATCAGAGGCCGTTGCCGAGCCGCCCGGCGAGTCGATGTCGATCACCACGGCCGGCACTCGCGACGATTCGCGCAGGCGGCGAGCCAGTTCCACCAACTCGCTCGTCCGGGCCGTGCCGCCGATCGGGCCGTGCAGTCGGATGACCGCAACGCGCCCGGCCGGAAAGAGCCGGCCGGGCAGCAGCTGCCGCAGCAGACGGCACGCCGGGGACTCGGCCCGCCGCGGCACCGGAACCGCGGGCGGCACGTCCGGCGGGGCTGAAATCTCAGCGGCGGTGCGGTTCGGTGTCATCGGCAGCTCTCCAGGTGGCGGACAGGCGCGCAAGGTCCGCCCGGAGGTCGAAGGGCAGGCGGTGTTGGCGCTCGGTGGGTGCCTCGTGATTCAGGCGCGCGACGACCCGGTTGTGTGCGAGCACGATCCGCTCGAGCAGATCGCGTTCCCGGCTCCGCATGAGCGGCGAGGTTCTCATTGCCCGCGCGAACAGTCGGTCGCGCTCCGCCGCGAGCGCGCGAGCCTCCTTGTCGGCCTCGATCCAGCCCGGGGGCGACACCGGCGCTGCGCAGGATCCGGAACGCAGCGGCCTGCTCGCCCGCATAGGCGTCGTCGATCGGGGGAAGTGGCTCGCCCTGGTACGGGAGATCGTCGAAGGCACCGGCGTCCCGCGCCTCGCGGATCTGGCGCTCGATCAGGCTCTCCCAGCGGCGCAGCGGTTCGTCCATCGGCTCCCAGGGCGTGCCGCGGGGTGGCGGCGGGCCGCGTCGGGGCCGCTGCTGCCTGTCCATGACCGTACGATCTCACGCAGGAGCCGATCGAGCACGGAGGGCCAGGTCGTGGCCGCGCACGGGACCCCGGCGATCGAGGCGGTCGGGCGGGCCAAGGTCGGGCACACCGTTCGTGAGTACGCGCTGCCGGTTGCCACGGGACGCCGCGGCCTCCAGTTAGGGCTGGCCCCGCCGACGTGGTCCGATTGTCCGGGGCCCGGGTGGACCATCTCCGACGGACATGAGGCATCGTGCCGCACGCCGGGCTGGCATACTTGATGCGTCGAGTCCCAGAACTTCAGACAGGCTGACAACCGAAGACCGCCCCCCACGGCAGTAACCGTCGACCGTCGGTCGGTATCCGTGGAGGCCGTCGAGGCTCCGACCCGCCCCCAGCGGGTCCGCTGGTCCGTCGCAATCGGTTCGCCGATCCCGGTCCGTCACGCGCTCGCGGCCTGCCACCGTCGCTCGGCACCCCTCTCTTGGCCCTCGTCGGGTCACCTCATGCCTCGCGATCCGTGCCTGCCCGCGGGTGCCGTCGTCCATTCCGCGTCCCGCGACGGCTCGCGGGTCCGGCAGAGAGGAGCCACACATTGCTGGTTGCCAACGGCGCCCATCGGGCGTCACACCGAAGGTTGATCCCAGGTCTTGCCCTCATCCTCGGCACGCTCATGCTTGTCGGCGCATTCGCCGGGCCGGTCGCGGGAGCCACCCCGAGGCCCAAGGTCGTGATCGTGGTCGGCCCCGCGCACAGTGCGACGACGAAGTACATCGCCGCCGCCCGGCAACTCGCGGCGCAGGCGCGCTCCTACGGCGCCGCCGTGTTCGAGATCTACAGCCCCAACGCCACCTGGGCACGCGTGAAGGCGGCGGCGCAGGGCGCCAACCTGCTGATCTACCTCGGCCATGGCAACGGGACCCCCAGCCCGTACACGAACCGCGCCGAGTCCACCAACGGCATGGGCCTCAACGCGGCCGCCGGGCGCGGCCATGCCAACACGAAGTACTACGGCTCCCCGTACATCGACGACATCCGGTTGGCGCCCAATGCCGTCGTGATCCTGAACCGGCTCTGCTATGCGTCGGGCAACAACGAGTGGGGCGCCGGGAACCCGACGCTGGCGGTGGCCACCCAGCGGGTCGACGCCTACGGATGGAGCTTCTTCCGGGCCGGTGCCAGGGCCGTCTTCGCCGAGGGGGTCAACTCGCCGGCGTACGTGCTCGCGGGGCTCTTCAGGAGCAGCAGGACGATCGAGCAGATCTTCTGGAGCTCGCCGAACGCAACCGATCGGTGCGAACGCGAGTTCAGGTCGCGCCGGACGCCGGGCATGGAGGCCGTCCTCGACCCGTCCGCACCCGGCCGGTATTACCGCTCGGTGATCGGGAAACTTGACCTGAAGGCGACTGACTGGCGGTAGGCGGCGGAGCGCCACCGCCGGGCCCGATCGAAGACCGTCGGTCAGGGCCGACGGATTCGACGATGGATCGACAACTCGGGCTCGAATCCGGCCAGAGGGGGGCCAGACAGCCAGCGGCGCCGCCCGGCCGGCGCGGGGCGTGTCGACTGATCATCCGATCCGGGGCGTGAGGTGCCGGGGCGCGAGGGCCTGGGCGTGAGGGCCTGGGCGCGAGGGCCTGGGCGTGCGGCGGGGCTGCAGCATGGGCCGCCCGGTCCGCCACACTCACGGGGTCGACAGCAGGCAGGAGGGCGGCATGAGCGAGCCGATCCGGATCATGGGCATCTACGCGCACCCGGCCGACCTTGCGACCGAGGGCGGTGGGACGATGGCCGTCCATGCCGACCGGGGTGACCACGTGATCGGGATCG
The DNA here is from genome assembly GCA_016875645.1 of Chloroflexota bacterium. GTDB lineage: Bacteria > Chloroflexota > Limnocylindria > Limnocylindrales > CSP1-4 > VGPE01. Next base: position 1,781 of record VGPE01000169.1, on the reverse strand, counting down.
TCCTCACCGACGGCATCCGCATGCACCCGCACTATTTGCTGGGCGAGGGTGACCGCGCGCCCATGACCCTTGCCGACTACCGGGAGTTCAAGCGCCAGGAAGTCCGCCGCGCGGCGCGGATCCTCGGGTTCCGCCACGTGGAGTTCATGGGCTGGGACGAGAACTTCTACGACGCCAACGACGACCGGGTCCTGACCCTCGCCAAGCTCATTGCCACCCACCGTCCGACCGTCGTGGTGACCCATTGGCCGACGGGCGACTACCTGATCGACTCGAACAAGTTCGCGGGCGTCTACGTCACCCGCGCGCTGGGCATCTCGCCCACGCTCGTGCCGGAGTTCGATGGGATCGAGCCGCACTTCGTGAAGGAGCTGTTCTTCTTCCTGATGGACCAGTCGATCGACACGCGGTCCAAGGTCGACCCGCTCGGCCCGATCGCCGACTTCTTCGTGGACATCACGCCGGTGATCGGCCGCAAGGTCCAGGCGTTCGACCAGTACGTGAGCCAGGGTTACGAGGGTTCCATGGCCCGCAAGGCCGCCGAGGCCCGAGATGGGCGGTTCGGGATGATGGCGAACACGTCCTACGCGGAGGCCTTCATGTACTCGCGCAGCACGACGTTCCAATCGCTGCCGCTGCCTCACGACGTGCTGGACCGGGAGTACGTCCCCAACGACCTGCCGGGCGACCAGATCACGGCTTGGCAGACGCCGTCGGCCACGCCTCCGGAGGCGTATCGCCGGCGGGGCTGACGGATTGCCGCAGCTCGTGGCGCAGTTGCGCGCCTCCGCTAGGCTGCGCGCGTGGACGAGCACCTCCGCCCGGCCGAGCTGCCCCACCACGACGCTCGGGGGATCCGGGCAGGCCGGCATCCGCGCCACGAGGGCGAGGCCGGTGACGGCGCATCACCGCACGAAGTGGCGGCCAAGCCCCGGCCGGCGGTCTCCATCGCCCCGCCTGATCCGCTGGTTCCGGCGCCGGGCGCCCTGCTCGTCGGCCGCTACCGACTGACCAGCAGGCTCGCGGCAGGGACCGCAGACGTCTGGCGTGCCGAGGACGAGCTCCTCGGCCGACCGGTCGCACTCAAGCTGGCCGTGGCCGCGACCCAGGGCTCGGTGGCCGCCAAGCGTCTGCTTGCGGAGGGCCGGGCCCTCGCGGCCGTGCGGCATCCGGGCGTGGTCGGCCTGTACGACGTCCTGTCGGGCCGGTGGGGCGTCGCGCTGGTGCTGGAGCTGCTGCCGGGCGAGACGCTGGCGGCCAGGCTGGCCCGTGATGGCCCGGTGTCCGCCCCGATCGCGATCTCGGTGGCGATGCAGCTCGCGGCGGCGCTCGATGCCGTCCATCGCGCCGGCTTCGTCCACCGCGACGTGAAGCCGGCCAACGTGATCGTGCGACCCGATGGCCACATCCGCCTCGTGGACTTCGGGATCGCACGCATGGCGGGGGAGCGGCATGGGCTGACGCCAGACGGCCAGGTGGAGGGCACGCTGCGCTCCATCGCGCCCGAGCAACTTGCGGGCGGACCGGTCACGCACGCCACCGACCTGTACGGCCTCGGGACGGTGCTGTACGAACTGCTCGAGGGCCGGCCGCCCTTCGACGTGGACGATCCTGCGCGACTCGCCCGGTTGCAGCGCATGGGCCGGCTGCCACCGGTCCTTGCCCCCGCGCCACTGGCCGATCTGCTTGGTCGCCTGTTCGAGCCGAACGCCGCGGCCCGCCCGGCGTCGGCTCTCGCGGTGTTGGACCAGTTGCGGGCGATCGCGGGGGTCCTCGGCGGT
>VGPE01000168.1 GCA_016875645.1 Chloroflexota bacterium | reverse complement strand
ACCCGCCGAGGGCCTCGACCGCGGGGTCTTCGGTCTCGCGGACATCGTGACGCCCAACCGGACCGAGCTGACGATTCTCGCCCGGGCCGAGGCGCGTCGCACCGGCCGGCCCGATCCGGGTGGTGACGGACCGGAGCGAGGGGCGCGGCTGCTCCTCGGCGCGAGCTCAGAAGGTGCGGGTCCGAGCGTCGCGATCGTGATCACGCTGGGCGCAGCGGGCGCCCTGCTGGTTCCCGCGGGCTCGGGGCCCGCGCTGGAGATCCGCGCGCCTGCGGTGACCGTCGTCGACACGACGGGGGCCGGTGACGCGTTCGCAGGCGCGCTTGCGCACGGCCTCGCGACCGGGCGGTCCCTGGAAGAGGCGGCACGCCGGGCCGTGACCGCGGGCAGCCTGGCGACCACGAGGATCGGCGCGCGCGAGGGGCTGCCGACTGCCGCCGAGCTCGACGCGGCCATGGTCGCCCTCAGCACCGGCGGCCCGGACGGTGTCAGCCCGGAGCGGCGACCCGCCTCCTGAGCATCCCGCTGCGCGGGCCGAAGAGCAGCGCGACCGCGAACAGCGCGCTCTCGACGAGGACGATCGTGGCGCCGCTGGCGGCGTCGAGCCAGTACGAGAGGTACAGCCCCACGATCGGCGCAAGAAGACCGATCAGAAACGCGATGCCGACCAGCCGCTGGAAGCGCAGTGTCAGCAGTTGGGCCGTGGCGGCCGGGGTCACCAGCATCGCGACCACGAGGATGACGCCGACGGTCTGGAGGCTGATGACGATGGTGAGGGCGATGATCGCGAGGAACGTGTAGTCCAGGCGCTCCACGGGCAGCCCCGAAGCGGCCGCGCCGAGCGGGTCGAACGTTGCGTAGAGCAGCTCCTTCCAGAACACCGCCACCGCGAGCAGGACGATCCCTGCGAGGACGGCAAGCCCAACGAGATCGCCGGCGCTGATGGCGAGGACGTCTCCGAACAGGAAGCCGAACAGGTCCCCGACGTAGTCGGGAATCCGGCTGAACAGGAAGATGCCCAGCGCGAACATGCCCGCGAACAGCACCCCGATCGCCGTGTCGCCGCGCAGGTTGCCGCGCCGGCTGACCCAGCCGATGGCGAGTGACGTGGCCACGGCCGCGATGGCCGCGCCCACGTAGAAGGGTGCGTTGACGAGGTACGCGACCACGACGCCCGGGAATGCGGCGTGGCTCAGCGCGTCACCCATGAACGCGAGGCCTCGCAGGACCATGTACGTGCCGACCACGGCGCACACGACCCCCACGATGGCTGAGGCCGCCAGCGCCCGGACGAAGAAATCGTAGCGGAGCGGTTCCAGCAGCGCGTCCATGGGATCGCCTAGCGCTGCCGGTCGTCGCCGGTGTCGTGGTGGTGCGCCTCGCCCGGTGCCGCCTGGTCGTGGTGGTGGGCATCGTCCATGACGAGCGTTCGCCCGCTCAGCACGAGGAGGTGGCCGCCGTAGGTCCGCGCGAGGACCTCGGGGTCCAGCACGAGCGACGCCGGCCCGTCGGCCAGAACCCGCCGGTTGATCCCGATGACGCGCCTGAAATGGTGGGCGGCCAGCGCCAGATCATGGGTCGTGGCGAGCACGGTGCGGCCGGCGGCGGACTCGCGCGTGAGCACCGCCATCAGGTCCTCCTGGGTCGTGACGTCCACGCCGGTCACGGGCTCGTCGAGGAGGTACAGGTCCGGCTCCGATGCCAGGGCTCGGGCAAGGAACGCACGCCGGCGTTGGCCGCCAGACAGCGATCCGATCTGGGTCCGCGCATGGCCGGCCATCCCGACCTGCTCGAGGGCCGTCTCAACGGCCATGCGGTCGTTGCGCCCGGCCCGACGTCCGGGCCCCAGCCGCGGGTAGCGGCCCATCATCGCCACGTCCCAGACGCTCACCGGGAAGCGCCAGTCGACCAGTTCGCCCTGCGGGACGTAGGCCACGCGCCGCGCGGACGCCCCGGCAGGTCCACCGAACACCGTCACGCTGCCCGACCACGCGCGCAGCACGCCCGCGATCACCTTGAGCAGGGTGGACTTGCCCCCGCCGTTGGGGCCGAAGATCGCAATGAGGGCGCCTCCTTCGACCGTGAGCGAGACATCTTCGAGGGCCGGGCGGAGGCCATAGCCGACCGTGACTCCCGTGAGTTCGACGACGATCGCCGACGACGCCGCGGGCCGTGGCGGATGAAGTCCGGAGGCCGGCGCCGCGGGCGGCGAGGTCACGAAGGCCTCGTGGCCGACATCGTCGCGGTCGGGATCGTCGCGGCCGGGGTACCCGCCGGTTCGCGGCGTGCGCACTCCGGGCAGAGCCCGAAGAGCTCGAGCCGGTGGGACGCGATGGTGAAGCCGGTCCGCTCGGCAATGCCGGCCACGACCTCCGCGATGCCCGAATCGGACGCGTCGACGGAGCGCCCGCAGGCCGAGCACACGACATGGTGGTGATGGGCCGCGTCGCACGCGACGTAGGCATGACCCCCGTCGGGCAGGTCGAGGCGCTCGACGAGGTTGAGCGCAGTAAAGAGGTCGAGCGCCCGGAACACGGTCGCACGACCGACGGGCAGCCGCCGCCGGCCCGCTGCGCGCACGAGGTCGTTCGCGGTGAAGTAGCCGACCTGCTCGGCGACCAGGCGCGCCACGGCCCGGCGCGGCTCGGTCACGTGGACGCCGGCCTGGTCGAGCGCGTCGATGAGGGGGAATCGGTCGATGCCTCCTCGCGCTGCCATCTCGGGACAGTAGCAGAAAACCGGGGACTGTTGAGACTCGATCTCAGCCCGTGGTCCCGCGCTGCCTGCGTGCCTCAGGGGCTCGGTTCGGGACGCTCCGGCCGGGCGAGCTCGAGCGCGAAAAGCGCCCAGGTGGCCGTCACCGCGATCGCATAGCCAATGCACCACACACAGATCGCATGGATCACGAAGAGCTCGAGATACGTCAGGTACGCCACGAAGACGACACCCAGCATCGCGAGGCCGTACGAGGCCAGGACCAGCCGTCGATCGCGCCGCCAGAGCCAGGCTGCCACCAGGGCGAGGAGCACGGCCGAGAAGCCTGCGCCGAGGAAGGCGACCGGGACTCCGAGAATCTCGCTGTACTCGCTGAGCGCGACGGTGTCACAACCCTTGACCGGCCCGCACGCGGGCAGGCCTCCCGAGAGCCGTGTGATCGAAAGGTAGAGCGCAATGACGAGGGCCGCGAGGGCGGCTGCAGCGAGCAGGGCCGGGCGGGCCAGGCGCCGGAGCCTCACCCGCCGGCCGCCGCCACGAGCGCGTCGATCCTGGCGGCGAGGTTGGCCCAGCTCGGGACGCCGGCGACGACCTCGGTGCCGAAGTCAAGCGTCGGGGTGGACTTGAAGCGGGTCAGCTTCGCCGCGGATTCGATCTGGACCTGGGTCGTGAAATGGCCGCCGTCGAAGCAGGCGGTGAAGGTCGGCTGGTCCAGGTTCAGGACGGCCGCCATCGCGACCAGCCGATCCCTCGTGACGCCACCGCTGTTTTCGGGCAGCTGGTTCGCGAACAGCACCGCGTGGTAGTCCCAGAACCGTCCTGCTCCTGCGCACACCGCGACGCCGAGGCGGCGAGGGTCGATTCGGGGCCGGCGACGATCAGGTCGCGGTACTCGATTCGCAGCTTGCCGGCGGCCACGTACTCGGCTTCGAGCCGCGGCTCCACCTCGCGCGCCAGCAGCCTGCAGGCCGGGCACTGGAAGTCCGACCAGATCGTGAGGGTGACCGGTGCGTCGGCCTTGCCGAACGCCCGGCCATCGGCGAGTTCTGAGGCGGGGAGCTTCTGCGGCACGATGAGGTTCGCATCGGCCGTTGCCCCTCCTTCGTCCTTCGGCAGCAGTTGCACGGCCCCGATCAACAGGAGGCCCGCGACGATCGCGCCGCCCGTGATCAGGACCAGCGGTGAGCGCCACCGCGGCCGTGCCGCGGCGACGGGGCGGCCACGCGCGGCTCGGCGCGCGGCCTCTCGGCGCTCACGCCGCGTGGGGGGCGAAGCAGCGAGCTGGTTGCGGCTCAATGGGAGGCTCCTTCGACATGGGACACGGCACGGCCGGCATCAGGCCGCTCCGCGTGCGACGGCCCGGGACGCGATTGCCATCAGGGTGGCGCCGAGAGCCCCCGGCGCGGCAGAGCCGAACAGGCCTGCATCGCGGGCCAATGCGCCCGATGCGACTGCCCCGTGCGTACGCCGTTCGTCCATGACGGCAGCGGGGCCGGCGCACGCCACGCCGGCCCCGCTGCCCGCCGCCATTGGGCCCAGCCCCGACGGCTAGTTCTTGGGATCGCCGTCGCCGGCCTGGAACAGTCCGAGGGCACCGCGACCGACGAAGTTGAAGGCGTGGGTGACGATCGGGTACAGGCCGTCCTCGGGCATCACGAACTCCACGATCGCGCCCTGGGCGGGTGAGAGGTCGACGGCCTGTGAGCCCCAGTGCCCCGCGTTGCCCTTCGAGAGGTGCACGCCTTCCTTGATGACGGTGTTGAAGATCGTGCCGACGACATGGAAGGAGCTGTCGATGCTGGGGCCGGCGTTGAGGACGAAGACCCGCACGGTCTTCCCCGTGCCGACCTCGATCGGGTTGTCGAGGTACTGGTTGGCGACGCCGTTGAAGACGACATAGTCGGGCGCGGGCGCGCCTTCGGCAGCCTTGGCCAGGCTGGCCGGCTCTCCCTGCGGGCCGAGATACCACTCGCTCTGGACCAGGGCGACCTCATGGTCGACCGGCGGGAGGCCTTCCTTCGGCTCCACGATGACCATGCCGTACATGCCGTTGGCGATGTGGTGCAGCGCCGGCGACGTGCCGCAGTGGTACATCCAGACGCCCGCGTAGTCGGCCGTCCACTCGTAGAGCTTCTCCTCGCCCGGGTTGATCGACGTCATCTCGTCGTTCCAGGCGACCTGGCTGGAGTGGAAGTCGATCGAATGCGGCAGGCGGCTGGTGTCCGGGTTCTTGAGGCGGGTCCGGATTGTGTCGCCGACCTTGACACGGATGACCGGGCCGGGCACGGTGCCACCGAAGGTCCAGACGGCTTGGACGAAGCCCTCGGCGACCGTCATGAGCTTCTCTTCGATCACGAGGTCGATGTCGTGCACCGTCCCTGCAAGGGCCTGCGGCGCGGCCGGGTCGAAGAGCGTGTAGGCCGGCGCGTTCTCGTCCTTCTCGACGTTCGTGGCCGGGGCGGGACCCCCGTGGTCGTCGCCGCCGCCGGCAGCGGCGCCACCGACCGAAATGCTGCCCTTCATGCCGGCGTCAGCGTGGCCCGGGATGCTGCAGATGAAGGTGAGGCCGCCCTCCGGGACGTTGACGACCGCGCTGGCGGTCTGGCCGGCCTGGGCTGCGATCACGGTGCCGTCCGGGAACGTGACGTCATGGATGATCTGGCCGGTGTTGATGAGCTTGACCTCGTAGGCGCCGGGTGCGTCCACCGAGAAATCGGCCGGTTTGAAGCCGAGGTCGAACCCGGTGACCTCGAGCGTGCCGAGGACCTCTCCCGCCTGGGCAGGGGCGGCCGGTGGCGTGGCCGACGGCGCGGCAGCAGCCGTGCCGCCGGATCCGGCCGCCGGTGCAGGTGCGAAGGTCCAGCCGGCCTTGGCCGACCCGGAACAGGCCGCGACCACCAGAGTGGCCACGACGATCAACGTGAATGACAGCGAGCGCCGAGCGGACATGGCGTGTGCCCTCTCCCTTTCTGAGAAACACGTACTGACACGCTGCGACTTTCTCATGGCACGAAGGACCCAGCATGGGCCATTCGGACTGTTCTGCCAGGTGCTCGCGGCCAGGGTCGAGGGGCCGTCGATCTCGGGGATCCCTGGGACCCGGCCGCCGGCCGCTGGCACAGATGACCGGATCCGCTGCGACCACATCGTTCCGGCGCAGCCCATCGGCGCGCATCCGGCGGCGCCGGCCACGTGGTGTGCCCCACCGATGCGATGTCAGTGCCGATCCGTGCCGCACCGCGCGCGGAACGGGGCCGTCTGACGATCGATCGGCCGGTTGTCGCGATGGCATCGCACGGACCGCCGCGATGGCCCCCGGCGGGCGAGGACGGCGCCGGTCAGCCTCCACCCTGGTCCGAGGGACCCTCGGCGGGACTTGCGGGTCGCAGCGGCGCGCCGGACGCCAGCGGCACGTCCGCCAGCGTCGCGGTGGCGAGCGGCTCCAGGATGGCCTCCTGCGCCGCCACGAAGACACGATGGACCGCGCAGTAGCCATCGAGGCCGCAGGGACCGCCCCGCAGCACGCAGGACTGGCGCCGCGCGTCGCCCTCAACGGCTTCGATCACGTCCAGCAGCGAGATGTCGGTCGCCGGCCGCGCCAGCCGGTAGCCGCCGAGCCGACCGGTCCGGGCGGTCACCAGTCCTGC